>JAEZYO010000926.1 GCA_023419055.1 Pseudomonadota bacterium
GGCGTTCCCGCCCCCGGAAACTGGCTGCACCAGTTTCTCCCTCATCCGCTTCGCGGATGGCTAGTGCTCCTTTCTTTCCTTCTGCGCCGACTGCTCTTTCTCGCAAAGCGATTGTTACTTCTGAGACACCGCACTAGCACTTTCATGGCCCAGCCTGTCTCCCTGCTGACCTCTCACGCTACGGGTCGCGCCTTCGGCAAAGCGATCTTGCTTGGCGAGCACACCGTCGTCTACGGCGCGTCCGCCGTCGCGGTCGGACTCGAGCGTGGCGTCGACGCGCGGGCTCGGCTCGCTGGACAGGGAAGGCTCCGCGTCGGGGAGCGCGTGGCGATGGTGAACGATGGGAGCGAGCTCGGAGAAGCCTTCGCGGCAGTGCTGACGACGATCGGCGCGCCTTTCGATCTCGACGTTGAAGCGGATCTCGAGTTTCCGGCCGGGTCGGGCCTCGGAGCCTCCGCCGCTCTCGCGGTCGCCATCGCTCGAGCCGTCCAGACTTTGTTGGGGCAAGCGGGGAGCTCGCCGGCCTCGGCTGCGCAGGCCTGGGAGCGCGTCTTCCACGAAAACCCCTCGGGTATCGACGCAGCGCTAGCCGCGGCGGGCGGCTGTCTCGAGTACAGAAAGGGCTCCGGGACTACCTCGCTTCGGCTCGCTCGGGACCTCGTGTTGGCCGTCGCGCTCGCGGGACCTCCCAAGAGCACACGGCTCATGGTCGAGAAGGTGCGGGCCTACCGCGACGCACACCCCACCATCTTCGACAAGACACTCGGTCTTTGTGAGTCGCTGGTGACGCGCGGCAAGCGCTACCTGGCATCGGGCGACCTGGCGGGGCTCGGCGCAGCGCTCGATTCGAATCACGACATCTTGTGCAGTCTCGGGGTCTCCACCGCAGCGCTGAACGACGCCTGCTCGCTCGCGCGCCGTCACGGAGCGCTCGGCGCCAAGTTGACTGGCTCGGGCGGTGGAGGCGCGGTCGTCGCGCTCAGCGACGGTGACCCTTCGCCCATTCTTGCCGCGTGGTCGGCGCACGGCCTCGAAAGCTTTCAGACGCGAGTCCGGAGCACGGGCGAGGCCCCCGCTTCATGACCTGTCGTGTCGCAAGCGCCGTCGCTTGCTCCAACATCGCACTCGCGAAGTACTGGGGCAAAACCGATGCGGTCGAAAACTTGCCGGCGGTGCCGAGCCTTTCACTCACTCTGCAGAGCCTCCGAACGCGGACGACCGTTCAGTTCGAGCCGGCACTCTCGTCGGACGAACTCTGGCTGAACGGCGAACGCGCTCTGGGAAGACCCCTCGAGCGAGTCACACGCCTGCTCTCGGAGGTGCGCGCGCTTGCGTCGCTCGAAGTTCGAGCGCGGGTCGAGTCGGTCAACGAGTTTCCGACCGCCGCGGGTCTGGCTTCCAGCGCGTCAGGGTTTGCGGCGCTCGCGCTGGCGGCCGCGCAAGCGAGCGGCCTGGACCTCGATGTAGGCTCGGTCAGTGCCTTGGCTCGACGCGCCTCGGCCTCGGCCGCCCGCTCGGTCTTCGGTGGATTCGCGGCACTCGAGGCCGGGGCCTCTTCCGCCAGCCCCTTGCCGGAGACGGACTGGCCCCTTCGCATGCTCATCGCGGTGGTGACCTCACAGGCCAAAGAGACGTCTTCGACCAGCGGGATGCTCCATACTCAAGCGACGAGCCCCTTCTACGGCGCATGGGTGACGGAGGCCCCCCGCCTCTACGCAGAGATCCGGGACGCCATTTCACGTCGTGACTTCGAAAAGCTCGGCACCTTCACGGAGCAAAGTGCTCTCACCATGCACGCGACGATGATGGCCGCCGCTCCGGCGCTGGTCTACTTCAAGCCGGCGACGCTCGAAGCCATCGAGTGCGTACGACGGCTGCGTAGAGCCGGCACCCCCGCGTACTTCACCATGGACGCGGGCCCCAATGTGAAGGTCCTTGTGCTCGAGGAAGAGCGAGCGGACGTGAGCCGCGCTCTCTCCGCCGTTCCGGGTGTGGAGCGAATCATCGAAAGCGCCCCGGGCACCGGCGCAACGCTATTGGACGCACCAGCCGCCGCGCCCCATGAACGACGTTCATCTTAGAGCCAGCGACGGGAGAGGTTCTAGGACCGGCTCTTAGCGCGGCAAGCGTGACCATGCGGCCCGCAGGCGCTCGATGGTGCGCTGCTTTCGCTTTCGAGCCGCGGTGCTGAGCGGCCCCGCCCGCTCCTCTGGCGGCTCCAGCATCGCGGCGATGGCGAGTTGATCTCTCGGATGAAGGGTGCCCACGACGGAGGAGAACGCGAGTTGCGTGTCCTGATCGATCAGCAGCTCTTCGGCCGAGGGCCGCACGTCCTGGATCTCTCGCGACGCCTCCTCGAGCTCCTCGCGCCGCCTCCTGGTCTTTTGCAGGATCGTCCTCGCTTCGAACGCGGCAATGCCGAGCGCCCACGCCAGGCCGTCACGCGTGCGGTCGAAGTCGACGATCCGCGAAAACACCTTGAGAATGGCTGCCTGAGCCGCGTCTTCCGCGTCCGCTGTGTTGCGGAGCAAGTGCCTCGTCACGACCAGCACCTGCGGCCATAGCAGCTGAAAGACCTCATCGGACGTGGAGCGATCGCCGTCGGCATAGCGTGCCATGAGTGCGGTCAGCCGCTGTCGCTCCACTGTATTCAGCCCCGTCCTACCTTCCGCCATAGGTCGACGGCGCGGACTATACGTCGAAACTCGAGCGAGCCGCTTGGCAATTTATCCGACGAAAGTTCGGCCCCTTGTTCAGGATTGATGTTCACCTCGACGCGCTCACGTACGACGACGTTCTCACCTGCATCGATTCGTACTCGAATAGTCATCGGTTCGATGGAGCCTCGAGAGCGCTGAACCTTCACGATGAATCGTGAACGGTGCCGACATGAACATCGATCATGGAACGCGCTGTCCCACGAGACAGGCGGGCCCCGAGCGTCACGATTCCCCAACCCGCGCCTATAGCTAGTGGAGGAAGGACGGGCTCGCGAGTCGAGCCCGATCACGTGCGCATGAACGCCGGGCAGCAAGACGGGTCCATCCAGCGACGGAAAGCCGATCACATCGAGCTCTGCGCTGGCTCGGAGGTCGACTTTCGACACAAGACGACTTTGCTCGAGCAAGTCCAGCTCGTACACGACGCACTTCCGGACCTGCACTTCGACGAGATCGATCTCGGCGTGCAACTCCTCGGCAAGACGTTGCGAGCGCCGCTCGTGATCAGCGCGATGACCGGCGGCACCGAGGAAGCTGCCGAGCTCAACCGGGACCTGGCGCGTGTTGCAGAGCGCCTCGGCATCGGCTTCGGCCTCGGGTCGCAGCGAGCCATGATCGTTCGCCCGGAGCTGACCCATACCTATCAAGTGCGCGAAGCCGCGCCGTCCACCCT
>JAEZYO010000937.1 GCA_023419055.1 Pseudomonadota bacterium
CCCCCGGAGCGGCACCGGGAGCACAGCCATGAACGAGCGTCTCCCCAGCCTCCCCCCCGAAGAAGCGAGCGGCCCCTCGTCGAGCGTCGAGTCCCTCGAGAGCGCCGAGCCCGTGACCGCCGAGGCGCCTGAGTCCACACCGCCCGCGGCCGACGGCGATTCGGAGGCCGAGACGGAGGACCGCGAGGACGAGCGCGTCGAGAAGAAGGAGCAGTCCTTCTGGGACTTCTTGAAGCGCACCTACGCGAGCGCCGATCCGCGCTCGCTCGGGCTCCTGCGCATCGCGCTCGGGACGCTGCTCTTCGTGGATCTCGCGCGGCGCATCCCGGACATCGAGGCCCACTACGCGAACACGGGCTGGCTCTCGAACCACTACATGTTGTTCAGGCCGATGAGCTCGCACCTCTTCTCGCTCTACCTGGCGGCGAGCACGCCCGGCGAGGTGAAGGTGTTCTTCGCGGTGCACCTGCTCGTGTACGCGCTCTTCATCGTCGGCTACCGCACGCGGCTGATGCACGCGCTCTCGCTCGTGCTCTTGGTGAGCGTGAACAGCAGGAACATCGCCGTCGAGAACGGCGGCTGGGTGGTGCTCATCCTGCTCACCACCTGGTCGTTGTTCCTGCCGCTCGGTCAGCGCTTCAGCATCGACGCGCTGCGGAAATCACTCCGCGCGCGGCGTGAGGGCACCGAGCTCGCGCTGAACGATCGCAGCTCTCCGGCTCCGTTGATCACGCCGGTCGTCTCGCTCGCCGTCGCCGCCCTGATCTTGCAGTGGGCGACCATCTACTACTTCAACGTGGTCCACAAGACCGGCCCGGAGTGGAAGAACGGCACCGCCGTCTACTACTTCTTCCAGCAGGATCGCATGGTGACCTGGTGGGGCGGCTTCATTCGGGAGTTCATCCCGATGTGGGGCTACAAGGGGATGACGTACGGCGCGCTCGCCATCGAGTCGATGGTGACGGTGCTCCTGATCTCACCGATCGCCTCGCAGAAGACGCGCATGGTCGCGTGGCTCCTCGTCTGCGTCCTCCACCTGTCGATCGACTCGGTGGTGCAGCTCGGGCCATTCTCCTACGCGATGATGACGATGTTCTTCGCGCTGATCCCGGCCGCCGCCTGGGACTTCGCCGGGCAGAAGCTGTCTGCCCGACGGCCCTCGGTGACGCTCGAGTTCAACCCGAAGAGCACCTTCGCGCTCGAAATCTGCCGCTGGGTGAAGCGCCTCGACTCGCTCGAGAAGGTGACGTTCCAGGCCAACCCCGACATCAAGGGGCTGCGCGTGGCGCGCGACGGCGCGGAGTTCACGAACGTGGACGCGCTCCGGGAAACCGCTCGCTCCTTCCCGATGCGGTTCTTCTGGAGGGCGGTCGCGCGCTTGGTCAACAAGAAGCTCGCGCTCGGGCTGCAAAAGCCGAAGAGCGCCAGCACCTATCTCGGGATCGAGAAGCTCGTCGGTCGTGACGAGTTCCCGAAGGAGCCGTCGCCGGTGCGGCGCTTCCTCGGCCGCTGCGTGTGGCCGTTCCGCGAGCTCGCGGTCTTGATCATCATGATTTCGTGCGCGAGCCAGGTGCTCATCGAGAACCGGGCGGTGCCCAAGTGGCTCAAGCCCGAGAGCAGGCCGGCCTGGATGGAGGCGATCGTCATCTATCCTCGCCTCTTCCAGGGCTGGAGCATGTTTGCGCCGTCCCCGCCGACCGATGACGGGCGTCTCGTCGTCGACGGCGTGACCAAGGACGGCCGCAGGTTCGACCCGCTGACCGGGCAGGCGCCCGACTTCGACATCCAGCCGAAGGGCGGGTTCCGGATGAACCAGATCTGGGGCGACTTCTCGAGGCGCTTCTTCGAAGATCGCTTCAAGACGTATTGGAACGGGTTCCGCGATTTCCTGCGCAACCACCACCAGATCACCGGGCGGCCGGAAGACGAGCTCCAGGCCTTCGACGTGTACTGGGTGAGCGAGTGGATCCCGCTGCCCGGTCAGGAGAGAAAGCCGCCCGAGCGGAAGAAGCTCTTTTCGTATGGGGACGTGAGCCGCGCGCTCGGGAAAGCGCACACTTCCGTTCCGGGCCGCCCGAGCGCAGGATCGAAAGAGTGACGCTTCGGCACCTCGCGCACGCCACGTTTCACACGCTCCGCATCTGCGTCCCCACGGTGATTCAGGGGGCGATCGGGACGCTCACCACGGAGACTTGCGACGAGCGGCTGGACAGCTGGTCGCGCGCGATCGTCCGCTATGCGCGCATCGAGCTGACGGTGATCGGCAAGGAGCTCGTGCCGCCGGGGGAGGCGTTCGTGGTGATGTCCAATCACCAATCGCTCTACGACATTCCGGTGCTGTTCCAGTCGCTCGGGCTTCGGGTGCGCATGGTCGCGAAGACGGAGCTCTTCAAGGTTCCGATCTGGTCGGGGGCGATGCGCAACGCGGGCTTCGTCGAGATCGATCGCGCCAATCGGGTGGCCGCCATGCGCAGCCTGGATCGCGCTCGAGAGGCCATCAAGGCCGGCACCAGCATCTGGATCGCCCCCGAAGGAACCCGGAGCCCGACCGGCGCGCTCGCGGAGTTCAAGAAGGGGGGATTCCATCTGGCCAGCGGGACGGGCGCGCGAATTCTTCCCGTCAGCATCGACGGCACTCGCGACGTGCTCACCGCCAAGGGGCGAGTCGTCCACGACGATCAGAAAGTCAGAGTGACGATCAGCGCGCCGATCGATCCGGCAGAGTTCGGCAAGAAGCCGGGCACCGCGCTCGTCGACGCGGTGCGCTCCGCGATCGAGCGCGGACTTCCGCCGATTGAGTGAATTCTCCTAGAGCGAAGAGCTCGCTCTCTCCAATCTAGGGCCGCAGCGAGGCTCGTCGGATCGAGCCGGGAGCTGCGCAATTTGACCGATGGACGCTCGACATTCGGGAAGACGAGACTCGCTCGTCGATCGTGGTGCTGCGATCCATAGTCAGCCGAGTGCGCGGTCAGCGAGTGATCGCGAGAGCGAAGAGGGCGGCTCGCGTAGAGGGCGCGAAGCCGGGAGCGTTCGTCTACTTCCGAGGAGTGAAATGAGATGAAGGTCGTCGTCGTGGTTCAGGCACGGCTCAATTCGTCGCGGCTGCCGGGCAAGGTGATGCTCCCGCTCGCGGGCGAGCCGATGCTGCTCCGCCAAATCGAGCGTCTGCGCGCGAGCGAGCAAGCTCACGAGATCTGCGTCGCGACCACGGCGACGCCCCGAGACGAGCCGATTCGGGAGCTCGGGAGGCGGCTCGGCGTGCGCGTGGTGAGCGGGCCCGAAGCCGATTTGCTCGACCGCCACTACCGCGCAGGGCTCGCGACGTTCGCGGACGCGGTGGTGCAGATTTCTGCCGACTCGCCGCTGATCGATCCCGCGGTGGTCGATCAGGTGATTCGGTTCTGGCGGCGTCGCTCCGCCGAGCTCGACCTCGCGACGAACCTCGCGCCGCCCACCTTCCCCGAGGGCAACGGCGTCGAAGTGATCCCGATGGATGTCCTGCGCGTCGCGCGCGCGGAGGCGCGGCGCCCCGCCGAGCGCGAGCACGTCTCGCTCTTCGTGCGCAGCAACTCCGAGCGCTTCCGGATCGGTAACGTCCGCTGCGAGAACGGCCGCGATCGAACCCTCGGCTACCGCTTCCGTGTCGGCTACGCCGAGGACTACGAGTTCGTGCGCGCGATCTTCGACGCGCTCTGGTCGGAGCAGGCGCCGCTCTTCGGGCTCGACGACATCTTCGAGTTGCTCGCGGCGCGGCCGGATCTGCGACGCATCAACGCGCGCTACTGCAACAAGCCCTCGCTCGCCTCGACCACCCCCGACCCGCGGGTGCTGTTCCAGGAGCTCCGGGTCGCCGACGCGGAGTAGCCGGCGCTCAGAAGCTCGAGTGCACGCCGTAGCAGGCGCGGCGCGTGTCGAGCGCGAGGAAGCTCAGCTTGCCCTCGCTGCAGGAGCCGCTGTTCAAGAACAGCCGCCCGCCGTGATCGGTCTGCGCCGCGAGGTGCGTGTGACCGGTGACGATCACGTCGACCTCGCGCTCTCGGGCGACGCCCATCGCCCAGCGCTGGAACGCGCAGCGTGAGCCGTCGAGCGAGAGGCCGCCGCGCTTCTCGTCGAGCTCGGCGAAGAGACGGTACATCGCGTTCAGGCCGAGCCGGCGGATCCACCCGCCGAGCCAGATGCCGAGCTCCGAGAGCCAGCGCCGCCGCTCGATCAAGGGGTCGTTCTGGTGCCCGTGGGTAAACAGCAGCCGCACCCCGTCGGCTTGAAGCAGGTACTCGTCCGGAGCGCCGTCAACGGCTCCCGCGACCAGGTCGTGATTGCCGTGGATGTAGAGGTACTCGGGGCGCTGGAAGCGCCGCGCGATCTCCCGGTGGCGCTCCCGGGCGAGCCGTAGCTCCTCGCCCGGGGTCCCGGGGAGGAGACCCGTGAGGGTTTCCCAAATGTCCCCGAGCAGCACCACCCGCTCGAAATTCCGCTCCAGGAACCGAAGAAACCGGAGGAAATCGCCGTCGTCGTGGCCGAACCCGTCCGCCGCGCCGCCTGCACCGAGGTGCAGATCCGAAATCACTGCGATTTGCATGAACGTGATGCTCCCGCCGCGGCACACACTCCGCAGCGTTCGCTCTGCAGGAATAGTGCCACCCAGTTACGCTCAGGTGTCCGCTCAGAAAGATTCGAGAAACACCTGATCCTGCTGTCGCGACCGTGCAGCAGTGTCGCGTGACAGCCACGCTTCGACGCGTGCCGTCAAAACTGGTTAGACCTCAAACCAGCAGTACGCGGGCTCGTTGCGGTGAATTCTGCCGAACGGAGTCGTTGAGCTAGTCAGCGCGAATGTCAACCACGTCGATTCCGGCAACCTTGCACCAGACACGCACCACGAAGGTGCCGCGCACGGTCCAGGGGGTCACGTCGACGCGATCGATCTCGTCCACGGTCTCTACCGGCAGGCGATGCATCAAGTGCTCTTCGACGAAGCGCCGCCGCAGCGCGTCGGTCGAGAGGCGCGCCGCGTCGGGCCCGCGCACGACGAAGGTCGCCATCTCGAAAATCTCGAGCGGCTCCGCCGCCGCTTCGGGCAGAGCGGGGCGCTCGGAGCTACGTTTGATCGGATTGAGTCCGCTCGTCGGCGGCGCGTCCGCGCTCGACGGTGAGCTCTCGGTCGCGAGCGCCTCCTGCTCGGTCGGCGCGAGCGTGTCGCCATCGACCGCTCCGTTCTCGACGCCGAGATCGGGCGCGGTCTCGAGTGCTGCGCGCCGCAGGGCGGGGGTCATGCTGGGCGTGTGCGCCCCCGGGGCGTTCTTGATGCGATCCGCGTAGGGGATGGTGTCGAGCTGCGGACGAACCGCGGGACGGAGCTCCTCGGCGATGGCCGCGAGCGTCTCTCGCCCGGCGGGTGCCTCGCGCACCTGAATCTCGGGCAGCGAATCATGCCGCTCGTGGTTGCCCACGATCTCGGCGGTGATGGCCTCGAGCGTCTCTCGCCCGGCAGGCGCGTACGCCACTCGGATCTCCGGCTGGCTCGCCTCCCAGCCACCGGCAGCAGCACGCTCGCGCGCGGCGGCGGCCCTGGCAGAGGGGGGCGGTGGTGGGGTCTTCGATTGGCGTGCGCTCGAGCTCAAGTTATCCGTCAGTATCGCACGGAACGAACGCGGAGAGATCGGCTCGAAATTTGACGCAGCTGAGGCTTTACGTGAGCGGTGCCCATGTAGGTGACGTGCGTCATCCACGATCTTCGCGTGCTGGTGGAAGAACGCGGAGGAGCGCAACGCGTTGCGCTCCTTCGCGCACGAACTCGCGCGGGTTCTCGTGTCGCGCTACGGCCGCGAGGAGACCTACACGCCTGGCCGGGTCGTCACCGCGTTACGGCAAAGTCGCCTCTCCGTCGAGTTCGAGCTCTGCGCGATCGCGATGTTCTCGACGCGAATCGCTTTCGTCGATTGGCTCACGCTTCAACGTCAGGGGGGAGCTGGTGACAGAAAAGGATGGAGCGCGCTCTACGACCACCTCCGTCACGAAGCTGCAGTCGAGGTCAACGACGGGAGCTACTCTTTCGTCCCGCGCGAGCAGCGCGCGATCGCGATGGACAACGGAGACGACAGGGACGCAGCAACGCGCTGGGGCGTGGGGCTCTGAGCCCCGAAACCGTCTCTACTCTTCGTTCGCCATGCGCTTCACGAGCGCACGGTAGCGCTGGTCTTTGCGAAGCGGGCCGAGCTCGCTCTGCGTCTCCGAGCGACGAATCCAGTCCGCGACCGAGTAGTGGGTGCGCAGAAACTTCGGCCGCGAACGGGCGCGCGCGAGCGCGAGCGTCTGCTCGAAGTGCTGGTAACAACGGTCGCGGTCGTCGGCGAGGCACTCGCTCCGCGCGAGGTTGTATTGAACCTCCGCGCTCTCGGGGTACTCGCGCTCGAGCGCGTGAAGCTCGTTCTTTGCGGCGGCGGCGTCGTCTTTGCGCAGGTGCGTGAACGCGATGTGAAGCGCCCCGTAGTAGCGCTCGGGCGTCGAGAGCTTGCAGCCGAGCGAGTCGAGCTTCCGAGCCTCGTTATAGAAGGCGAGGGCGCGGTCGGCGGAACCGAGATAGTCCGCCTTCTCGTCGAACAGATCGGCGTCGCCTCGCCACACGCGCAGGTTCGAGCTCTCCGGGTACTTGGTAAGGAGCGCGTCGAAACTCTTCCGCGCCTCGGGGTACTTTTGCTCCTTCACCAACCGCTCGGCTGGTCGGGCGTCCGCGCGCGGGGGGTCGACGCTGTAGCCGGCCTGACAGGGTCGGCTAGCCGGTGCAGATTGAGACTGTGCTGGTCCCTTTTGAGGCGGGTCCTGGCATCCGGCTAGCAGGCCAGACAGGGCGAGCAGGAACGAAACCACCGGGGAAGAGCGGGCCATGGAGAGAAAACCCAAGGTTTTTCGGCCGAGAGCAACTAGAAGACACTGGCCGGGAACGAACCCGGAACGAACCTGGAACCGGAACCGGAGCACCGATCGCCTCATCCGAACCGATAGTTGACGCAGGGCGTCAGACCCTATTACTGACCCCTGACCAGATGGCCACAAAAGCCTATACTCGGAACCCCCCGCTCTCGGGGTGAATAAAGCCCACCGACCGGTGAGCGCACCTTTCAACCTACGAACCGACACGCGAAATGACTCTCCCGCCTCGTTCTGGCCTGTACGACCCTCGTTTTGAACGCGACGCCTGTGGCGTTGGTTTCATCGCGAACATCAAGGGGGAAGCGAGCCACGATATCGTCCGGAAGGGCGTCGACATTCTTTTGAACCTAGTGCATCGCGGCGCGACAGGCTGCGATCCCTTGACCGGAGACGGAGCCGGCATCTTGATTCAGGTGCCGCACGAGTTCTTCAAGCGTGAGTTCGAAGAAGCGGACATCGAGCTGCCCGAAGCTGGCCGCTACGGTGTGGGCTGCGTCTTCCTGCCGCGCGATCGCAACGATCGCCGGCGCTGTCAGCAGATCTTCGAAGACAAGATCTTCGGCACGGGTCAGAAGCTCCTCGGCTGGCGTGACGTTCGCGTGAACGAGAGCGCGCTCGGTCCGCTCGCGCGTAAGAGCGCCCCGGTCATCAAGCAGGTGTTCATCGGCTCTGCCGAAGAGGACGAGGCGAGCTTCGAGCGGAAGCTCTTCGTGATCCGCAAGTGGGCGGAGCGCACCGTCCGCGAGAGCAACATCGCGGGCAAGGGCTCGTTTTACATCCCGAGCCTGTCGTCGAAGACGATCATCTACAAAGGGCTCCTGCTCGCGGAGCAGCTCACCGGCTTCTACACGGAGCTCGACGATCCTTCGATCAAGAGCGCGCTCGCGCTCGTGCACCAGCGCTTCAGCACGAACACGTTCCCGACGTGGGAGCTCGCGCAGCCGTTCCGCACGCTGGCGCACAACGGCGAGATCAACACCGTGCGCGGCAACAGCGCGTGGATGGGCGCCCGTGAGCAGCTCTTCGACTCGGATCAGATCTTCGGCGAGGACATCCGTCACATCCTGCCCACCATCGCCCCCGGCGGCAGTGATTCGGCGCAGCTCGACAACACGGCGGAGCTCTTGCTCCACGCGGGCCGGCCGCTCCCGCACGTCATGATGATGCTCGTGCCGGAGGCCTGGCAGAACGACGAGCTCATGCCGCAGCACAAGCGGGACTTCTACGAGTACCACTCGTGCTTGGTGGAGCCCTGGGACGGCCCCGCGGCGCTCGCGTTCACGGACGGCAAGCGCATCGGCGGCATTTTGGACCGCAACGGCTTGCGCCCCGCGCGCTGGACCGTGACCAAGGACGGCCTCGTCGTGCTCGCGTCCGAGACCGGCGTGCTCGACTTCCCGCCCGAGAACGTGGAGCGCAGGGGTCGCCTCGAGCCCGGGCGCATGTTCCTCGTCGACACGGAGAAGGGTCGCCTCGTCGAGGACGAGGAGATCAAGGACGAGATCTGCAAGAAGAAGCCGTACGGTCGCTGGCTGCGCGAGAACAAGATCTCGCTCTCCGAGATCGAGGTCTCGCCGCCCACCGCGACGCGCCGTGAGACCACGACGCTGCTCCAGCGCCAGAAGGTGTTCGGCTACACCCAGGAAGACCTGAGCTTCCTCATGGCGCCGATGGCCGAGAAGGGCGACGAAGCCCGCGGCTCGATGGGCACGGACACGCCGCTCGCCGTGCTCTCGGACGAGCCGCAGCCGCTCTTCAACTACTTCAAGCAGCACTTCGCCCAGGTCACCAACCCCGCGATCGACCCGATCCGCGAGGAGATGGTGATGAGCCTCAAGAGCTACATCGGCGGTGAGGACAACCTCCTCCAGGAGCTGCCCGATCACGCGCAGATGCTCGAGCTCCCGCACCCGATCCTCACGAACGAGGATCTGGCGAAGCTCCGCGAGACGCACCTCCAGCAGGTGCGCCAGCCGCCGACCTTGCCGATGCTCTACCCGATCGCGGAGGGCGGGGCGGGGCTCAAGGCCGCGCTCGACGAGCTCTGTCGCCAGGCGTCGCTCGCCGTCCTCAAGGGGCACGGCCTGCTCGTCTTGAGCGATCGCGGTTCGAACGAGCACATGGCGCCCGTGCCGAGCCTGCTCGCGACCGGCGCGGTGCATCACCACCTGATGCGCAACGGCACGCGCATGAAGGTGGGCATCCTCGTCGAGACCGGCGAGGCCCGAGAGATCCACCACTTCTGTCTGCTCATCGGCTACGGCGCGGGCGCGGTGAACCCGTACCTCGCGTTCGAGACGCTCGACGACATGACGAAGAGCGGGCTGTTCCCGGGCCTGAAGGATCCGGCGACCGCGCGCCAGAAGTACATCAAGGCGATCAACAAGGGCTTGCTCAAGGTCATGAGCAAGATGGGGATCAGCACGCTGCAGAGCTACCACGGCGCGCAGATCTTCGAGGCCATCGGGCTCTCGCCCGAGGTGGTCGACGCCTATTTCACGGGCACGAGCTCGCGCATCTCCGGCATCGACCTCGACGTCCTCGCCGAGGAGACCGAGCGCCGCCACGAGCGCGCGTACCCGAAGGTCACCCAGCCGAAGCCCCTGCTCGAGATCGGCGGGCAGTATCACTACCGCGCGCAGGGCGAGCGCCACCTCTGGAACCCGACCACGATCTCGAAGCTCCAGCATGCCGTCCGCATGGAGGACATCAAGAGCTACCGGGAGTACGCGAACGCCATCAACGAGCAGGCGGCGGGGCTCATCACGCTCCGCGGCATGTGGGATCTCGACTTCCCCGAGCAAGG
>JAEZYO010000964.1 GCA_023419055.1 Pseudomonadota bacterium
ATGAATTAGCCGCCCTCCGGGCGGGCAAAACCAAAGGCCCCATCGTCTAGCGGTTAGGACATCGGCCTCTCACGCCGGTAACGCGGGTTCGATTCCCGCTGGGGTCGCCACACTTCCTGAGTGAGAACAGGAAGATACGAGAAAGCGGGATGCCTCTGGACGATTAGCTAAGGCTGAATCGTCCGGGGGCATCGTGGCATTTGGGGTCTCGGTGTCGTCGTCGAAGCTCTCTTCGCTCACCTTGATCACGCTCTCCGGCAGCGGCGGGAACGGCTCGCCAACCCTGCCCTGATAGACCCGCGCGGTCCGGATGTAGCCGTCGGTCGTGTCGTACTTCTCGTGTCCGGCGGCTTGCTGGATCTCGGGCCCGTAGTCCTTCCGCAAGCAGCGCCAAGTGATGCCCGTGCTCCTGAGATCGTGGAGCGTGATCCGCTTCACGGTCGGAGTCGTGTCGAAGAGCTCCGCGCGTTCGATCCCTGCCCGGCGTAGGTGCCGGCGGAGCTTCTCGGACCAGTCCTCCATGGGTGGCATGCGCGCCACGACGGGGCCCTTTCCGTTGGCTGCCTTCCGGAGCTCGCTCAGGAGCGGAACGAGCTCGCTCTCGATCGGCACCACTCGAACACCGGCCTTCGACTTGGGCGTTTTCACCCGGCCGAGCTTCTCGTCAAAGGCCTTGGTCACGTTCATCAGCCCGGCGTCCAGGTCAACGTCAGACCAGAGCAACGCGCGGAGCTCGCCGGCTCGAAGGTGCTCCGTCGGGCGATGCCGGCGCCGATGCGGCGGCACCGCATCCCCGACGCGCTTCGGATCTCGAGATCGCGGAACGCGGTCCAGCCATCGAGCGAGAGCTCGAAAGTCGGAAGGAGTTCATCGCAGGCACTGATCGCCACGAGCGGCTTGGCGCCATGATCGATCGTGGTCCTTCACCGCGACTTCTCCGACTACGACGCGCTTGCCCGAAGCCTCGCGAACGTGAGCGGGCCGCTCGAGATCGTCGTGCGGCCCGCGTGTTATTCTCGAGAGCAGATCGACGAGGCGCGGCGCGTTCTCCACGAAAGGGCGTGGCACCCCGAGCCAAGTCAGTGGCCATGGGGTGGCACTTCGACGCGAAGTTCTCGGGCTTTTCGGTGTCCATCGACAAGTCCGCGCCGACGTGGCGGCGGCCCTCGAGCAACGCCTGGGTAAGCTCGTTCGGACCCGCCTCGAAGACCTCGCCAGAGATCGATAGTCTCGAGTCCTGGTCGAGCGCGTCGTGTGGACGCCGAGGGTCGCCGGCTGATGGGTCGATTTGGAAAAATGTGCGTGCTCTCGGCTCCCGCTCGATCGGGGTTGCGTGCCGCCCGCTGGCGCAAGTGCTCGAAATCTTTTCGACGGCATGATCGCCGGGACGGCCCCGTTGCTCGGATCCCCCGAGAGCGCGTTGGTTTCCACTCGCGCTCGCTGCTACCTTCGGCGCGCTGGAAACCACTCGGGCCCAAGTCGCCCGGAGCATAGTATGTTCGGGTGTTCGCTCTAAGAGGAGTGCCCGGATGTCTTCGTCCTCCAGGACCCAGCCAGGTGCCATCATGAACCTCGAAGCCGAAACGAGCGGCGTCGAAGCTGTCCCCCCGAACCAGTCAGGCCGAGCCCCCCGCCCCTTCTCGACGCGAGAAGAGCTCGGCGGCCTGGGCCAACAGCTCGTCGAGTTCGTCGAGCCACTCCTCGCCGAGGGCGACGGAAGCCCGGAGCACGAGCGGAACATCCTCGAGCTCGGTCGAGCTTGTTGGCAGATCGCCCTTCAGGAGCCGGAGGCGCGCGCCGAGCGGATCAGGGAAATGGAGGCAATCCTTTGCTCCACCGACGAAGAGCGAGACGCGTTGCGCACGCTCGTCGCCTCGATGATCGAGCGGCACCGCGCGATGTTCCCCTGGCTCCACGGCGCTTGACTCCTACCCCGCCGCCGGGAGGGGGCTCGGGTGCGAGCACCGCGCCGAGGCTCGGGTCAGCTTCGGCGCCGACTTCGTAAACCCGAAGGATGATGAAGCGCTGCGCCCCGACGAGGTCGGAGGCGCCCGAGGTCATGCGTCCCGAGTGCTCGGAGCAGCAAGGAGCTCGTCTCGACTCGAGAACGTTCGAGGCGCCGAGCGCGTGCAGGTACACGAAAAATGTGCGCAAGAGCACCCTCCGAAGGTGCAGTTTCCGCGGCGGGCGCCACTGCTAGGTGTTATTGCGCAGCGCGCTTCGCGCCGCCGCGTGAGCATCGGAAACAGTGCCGCGAGATCGTGGCGCTCCCTTTTGCCACAGCGTGTCGTAACTTCCCGTTTTTGCCGCGATTTCACTGCTCGAAAGACTTCGCACGCGCGGATTCATGCGCTAGACCAGCGGGACGTCATGACCGATCCGCTACGCGTCGCCATTTGCCTTCCAGGTCTGCACCGCGTGGTGCGGGGTGCAGAAGTCGCCTTCGAGTCCATCGCTACGGAGCTGGCTCGCGCGGGGCACGACGTCACGGTGATAGGCTCGGGGGACGAGCGAGCGGACGCACCTTACAAGTTTTTGCGCGCGGGGTGCGTGCCGCGAGAGCGCTTCGAAAAATGGCCCAAGATCCCGGTTTTTCGCTCGGACTGCGCCTATGAAGAGCTCACCTTCATTCCCGGCTTCATTCGAGCCTACGAGCCTTCGCGCTACGACGTAGTCGTCACCTGCAGTTACCCGTTCTTGAACTGGGCGGTGCAGCTGAAGACGCGGCGCAAGGGCCCGCTGCACGTGTACGTGACCGAGAACGGAGACTGGCCGCTCTTCCCGAACGGCTCGGAGTTCGCGTTCTTCGACTGCGACGCGGTCGTGTGCACGAACCCGGACTACTTCGACGCGCACGCTTCGCGCTGGAACGCACGGCTCATCCCGAACGGCGTCGACTGCACCCTGTTCCGCGCGGGGCCGGGCGATCGCGCTCGCTTCGGGCTGCCCGAGGGCAAGAAGGTGGTGCTGATGGTGAGCGCGCTCATCGAGAGCAAGCGCGTGCTCGAAGGGATCCGCGCGGTCGCCGACGTGCCCGACGCGGAGCTCGTGATCGCGGGCAACGGTCCCCTGCGCGACGACGTCGACGCGCTCGGTCGTGAGCTCCTCGGCGCGCGCTTCCGCAGGCTCTCCGTCAAGCGCGAGGACATGCCTGCGCTCTACCGCTCCGCCGACGCGTTCCTCCACATGAGCATCGACGAGCCTTCGGCGAACGCCTACATCGAAGCCATGGCCACCGGCTTGCCCATCGTCACCCACGATCGCCGGGTCACGCGCTGGACCCTCGGACCTTCGGGCGCGTTCGTGGACACGCGCGACCGCGCCGCCGTCTCGTCCGCGCTCTCGCGCGTGCTCGCGGAGCCGCTCGATCGCGAAGTCGCGAGCAGCGACGTCCCGCGTCGCTTCGGCTGGAACATGATTGCGGCACAGTACGCCGACTTCTTCCGCGACCTCATGCGTCGCGACCACGTCGCCGCGTAGTGCCGTGAGCCATCGCATCCTCGTCGTCATCGTCAACTTCCGGACGCCGGCGCTCACGCTGGACTGCCTGCGGAGCCTCGAGCCCGAGGTGAAGAGCGTCCCGGGCACGCGCGTCGTGGTCGTCGAGAACGGGTCTGGGGACGACTCGGCGGGCGCCCTCGAGCGCGGCATCGCCGAACGCGGCTACGAAGGTTGGGCCAGGCTCGTCGTCTCCCCCGAGAACCTCGGCTTTTCCGGCGGCAACAATCTCGGCATCCGTCACGGCGGCCCCGCGGAGTTCGTGCTGCTGCTGAACAGCGACACGATCGTTCACGAGGGCTGCCTCGCGCGCTGCCTCGAGGTGATGAAGGAACATCCACGGGTCGGAGCCATGAGCTGCCGAGTGCTGAACAGCGACGGCACGAATCAGAACGTCGCGCGGCGCTTCCCCACGCCGCTTCGAACGAGCTTTGCCACCACGGGCCTGCCGTGGAAGTTTCCTTCGCTCTTTGGCTGGGCCGACACCGAGGACAGCGGGTGGGACCGCTTGACCACGGCGCGCGACGTCGACTGGCTGGGCGGCGCTTTCCTCTTCCTGCGCTCCGCCGCGTTCGACGGCGACGTGCGGCTCGACGAAGACTTCTTCTTCTACGGCGAAGACGTCGCGCTCTGCTTCGAGCTCGCGCGTCGAGGCTGGGCTCGCCGCTACGATCCGGTAAAGACGATCGTCCACCTCGGCGGTGCGTCTTCCGATCCGAGCCGCATGCCCACCGGCAAGCGCGCCGAGCTTCGGCTGCGGGCTCGTTACCTGCTCATCCGTAAGTGCTTCGGTATCGGGGCGGAAGGCCTGATCCGCTCTCTCGATCTGGGCTTCACTAGCGCTCGCTTCTTGCGGGCCGTGGCGAGCGGCCCTTCGCGCAAGCAGCAAGCGGCCGAGCTGCGAGCTCAGCTCGGCCAGATGCTGCGCTGAGAGGCTCTCGGGCGAGACGCCTCGAAGCGGCGGTGGCGAGCTAGATGCGTCCCGCCGTCTGCTGCTGGCGCTCGATGCTCTCGAACAGGGCGCGGAAGTTACCGGCGCCGAAGCCGCGGTCTCCCTTGCGCTCGATGAGCTCGATGAACACGGGGCCTGCCTGTCGATCCTGGAACAGGTCCGCCGCTTCCTTCATGAAGATCTGGAGGAGGTACTCGTTGGGCGCGTTGCCGTCGACCAAGATTTGGAGCTCGCGGAGCTCGTCCAGGTCCTCGTTGATCGTCCCGACGTTGAGGTCGATCATGCGCTGCGGCAAGAGGTCGTAGTAGGTGCTGGGCGTGGGCATGAACTCCACGCCGTTCTGGCGCAAGCCACGCACGGCGCTCTGGATGTCCGTGAGCCGGAGCGCGACGTGCTGGATGCCGGCGCCCTTGTGATCCTCGCAGAAAATGAAGATCTGCGAAGACTTGAAGAACGGCGCCGCGGGCTCGTTGTTCGCGAACTTGATGCCCGACTCGCGGTCGACCATGACCGTGGACTTCAAGCCCGAGCCGCTGAACTGACCCTTCTTCACGTCTTGGGTGTGGAACTCGACGTGCCAGTAGCGCTCGAGCCCCATCACCTCTTCCATCCAAGAGAGGGCGGGCTGCAGGGTGAGGAAGTTGCAAGTGATGTGATCGACCTCGCCGATGCCGAACTTGTTCGTGCCGCCTCGCGGCGTATCGAGGCGAACGAGATCGGGCATGATCGGCGTCTTGCCGCTGTGCTCGACGAAGCGGAACAGCGTGTCGCCGATCGCGGTCGCGATGTCGAACCAGATCACGGTGCCGCCCTCGACGTTGCGGCGCTCGAGGCCGGTCGTGGGCGTCGCCCCGCGGCTCGTCAAAATGCGGAACGCGCGCTCCGCGTCCTCGACGTCGAACACGACCCGACCCACCCCTTCCGGATGCTTGTCGAGCCAGCGGAAGCTCTCGCCCTTCGAGCCGAGGGGCTCCATGAACACGAAGCGCGCGCCTCCGGCTTCGACGACGCTCGCCCGCGCGCGCTGCTCCATCTCGAAATCGCGGTTCGATACGGCGATTTCCGCGAAGTCGAGGTTCTTCACGTAGTGGTCGCGAATGCGCTCGAGGTCGCGGACGAACACGTGGAGGGACGCGACACGCTTCAGGCCCAAGGACTCTCTATTCGTCGTCATTCTTCAGTTCTCCGACCCTGCGCACGTTTCATGGCGCCCGTCGAGACAGGCCCGCTCTAGGTATTCGTTCGGTGCCCCTGCAAACCCTGCCCCGGGTTCCTCGTCGATCGCTCCCCCGGTGGGCGGTTGAGGTAGAGGTTGCAGCGTCGGCCGCGGGGTCATGAGCGCTCTTGTGCGAGAGTATCGCTGATGGTAGTACCAGAGTCTTGTCGTCCTTGGAAGGACCTCGAAAGCCGCGCGCGCAAGATCTCTCAGCGCAGGTTCTGCGCGGAACCGTGAGGCTATCGCGCAGGTTCTTCGCGTCCGTCATCGAGTCCGCCCGGGCCGCGATCGAGCCGCTCTGGAACGTGACTGAAACAGGGCCGTTGATTCGGATCGGACGCTCCGCTTTCGCGCGTGCTGATAGCGTTGCGCGCCCACTTTGCCCGTGATGAGGTTCGCTCGGCTCGACGCCGCGCCGCGTCTGGCTTCTCGTTTCATCCAAGGTAGCGCCTCGGCGCCTCGTTCGGAGACGCCGGGCCGCGTTCCCTCCTCACCCGTTTCGTCCTCAGGTACGGAAGGATTGTCCAATTGCTCGGCCTAGGTTCTGTCGAAAGTCCCGTTTCCGACGAGGGTGCCGCTTCCGGCGAAAGCGGAGTGAGGATCGAGCGCTCGAACCCGCAGATCTCGACTGACTTCGTCAAACGACCGGGCGGCGCGTTCACTCGCGGGGTCCACGACGTAACGCCGAGCTCGCAGAACGCCGGGCTCCTTTCGGCGGCGTTCGCGGCGCTCCTCCACCGCTTCACCCAGCAGCAGACGTTCCAGATCGGGCTCTCGCACGAATCCGCAGAGTCCGCGCTCCGGGAGCTGTCTTTCGACTTCGAGGAGACCACGCTCGCGCGCGACCTCGTCGCCACGGCCACCCGGCAGCTCGAGTGCGCCTCACTCACTGCGCGGGATGACGAGTTCACGACCGGGATCGTGATCGCCCCGGGGTCGCTCGAAGATCTCGCCGAGCGCGCGTCCGCGCGCTTCCCCCGGGCGGATCTCACGCTCGCCGTTTCGACCTCCGGCGCCGGCGCGCGCCTCGTCTACAACGCGAGCCTGTTCCTGCCCGAGAGCGTGGCGCGCCTCGGTGAGCACCTGGGCGTCGTGGAGAAGGCGCTGGTCGACCTGCCCGAAGCGCGCATCGCGCACCTGCCGCTCCTCACGGCCGCGGAGGCCGAGCGCCTGAAGGCGGAGTACACGAGCCCGCGCGTCGACTATCCCGCCCGCCCGCTGCACCGCATCGTCGAGCGCTTCGCCGCCGAGCAGCCCCACTGGCTCGCGCTCACCTTCGCCGACGCGACGTTGACCTACGGCGAGCTCAACGCGCGCGCCAACCGCCTCGCCCACTACCTGCTCGAAAACGGCGTCAAGCCGGGCGATCGCGTCGGCGTCTGCGTCGAGCCCTCGTTCGACATCCTGATCGCGCTCCTCGCGCTCTTCAAGGTGGGCGCCACGCACGTCCCGCTCGACCCCACCTACCCGACCGATCGCCTCGAGGTGATCCTCGACGACGTCGAGCCGAGGCTCTTGCTCGCGCAGTCGGGCACGCTCAAGAATTTGCCGGCAGCGAAGCTGCCGAAGGCGTTCCTGTTCGACCAGGATCTCGACGCGCTCGAGTCGAAGCCGAGCACGAATCCGGACATCGAGTACTCGCTCGATGAGGCGGCGTACATCGTCTACACCTCGGGCACGACCGGCAAGCCCAAAGGCGTGGTCGCGACGCACGCGAACCTGGTCTTCTATTTGCTCGTCGCGCAGCAAAAGTACCGCTTTTGCCCGAGTGACGTGCAGCTCGCGTTCGCGCGCTTCACCTTCAGCATCACCTTCTTCGAGCTCCTCTCCATGCTCGTCGCGGGCGGGCGGCTCGTCATCCTCGAGCGCGACCACGTCTTCGATTTCAAGCGGCTGGTGAAGACGCTCGAGACGACGACGGTGATCCACGCTTCCCCGAGCCTGCTCCGCAAGCTGCTCGCGCATATTCGCGAGAACGGCATCCCGGCCGAGACCTTCGACAACCTGCGCCACGTCTCGTCCGGCGGCGATCTGGTCTCGCCCGACGTGATCGAGGGCCTGAAGCCGGTGTTCCGCAACGCCGAGCTCTACGTCATCTACGGCTCGAGCGAGATCGCCTGCATGGGCTGCACCTTCCCCATCCCGCGCGATCGGGAGGTGACGCGTAGCTTCGTCGGCAAACCTTTCGAGAACGTCTCGGTGCGCCTCTACGACGAGCAGCAGAACCTCGTGCCCGTAGGCGTCGCGGGTGAGATCTACTTCGGCGGCGCGGGCATCACCCGCGGCTACCTGAACCGAGACGACCTCACGCGTGAGAAGTTCGTCGTCATCGACGGCCAGCGCTTCTACCGCATGGGTGACGTCGGGCGCTTCGCCGCGGACGGAAACCTCGAGATCCTCGGGCGCACGGATTTCCAGATCAAGCTCCGCGGCATTCGCATCGAGCTCGGCGACATCGAGTCCACGCTGCGCACCGCGCCGGGCGTGAAGGAGGCGGTGTGCGCCGCGCGCGAGCTCGGGAGCCAGCAGGAGAAGAGCCTGGTCGCGTACGTCGTGCTCGACCCCGCCTCGCCACCCGACGTGAAGGACCTCCGCCGCATGCTGCAGGCGAAGCTCCCCGACTACATGGTTCCGGCCGCGTTCGTCGTGCTGAAGGCGCTGCCGGTGAACATGAACCAGAAGCTCGATCGGCGAGCGCTCCCGGCGCCGACCGCCGAGGATCTGGCGCGTCTCCGCACGGTGGCGGCGCCGCGCACCGACGTCGAGCGTCGCCTGGTCGCCGTCTGGGAGTCGGTGCTGGAGACGACCGGGTTGGGCATCAAGGACGGCTTCTTCGACGTCGGCGGCGACTCGCTGAAGGCGCTCGGCTTGATGATCGAGATCGAGCGCACCTTCCAGAAGACGTTGCCGATGAGCACGCTGCTCACCCACCCCACGGTGGAGGACCTGGCGGCGCTGATCGAGGGCAAGGGCCGCGACCAGAACGCGCCGATTCTGCTCAAGTCGGCCAGCGGCGCGCGACCACCGGTCTTTTTGATCCACGACGGCGACGGCGAGGTGCTGCTGTACAGGAACCTCGCGATGCGCCTCCACCGCGACCACGCCGTGTACGGCATCGGCCCGCACAGCCGCGGCGAGTTCCCGATGCTGCACAGCCGCATGTCGGACGTGGTGGACCACTACACCGCCCAGATCCGGAGCGTGCAGCCGCATGGCCCGTACTTGCTCGGCGGGCTCTGCATCGGCGGCTTCATCGCGTTCGAG
Source organism: Pseudomonadota bacterium (assembly GCA_023419055.1). The sequence continues at coordinate 8,931 of JAEZYO010000964.1, forward strand.
ATCGCGCGCAAGCTCGAGAGCGAGGGCGAAGAGGTCGCCCACGTGGCGCTGATCGACGTCGCCCACGTGACGACTCCAGGCAAGAGCGTCGCCGCGCGGCGCCTGGATCGCTTCGGCGCCGCCTTCACCAAGAACCAGCAGGAGCAGCGCTTCGGCGCCCGCCTCGCGGGCATCCTTCGCACCACGACGAAGAAGGCGCGCAACGTGCTGGTCTACGAGGCGCGCTCGCGGGCCCGGAAGCTCCGCAACAACGCCAAGATGCGCTTGTTCCGGATCTTCCTCGACAACAAGCTCGATCCGCCGGACTTCCTGAAGCACCTCACCGTCACCATCGTGCTTCGCTTCGCCGAGAAGGAGTACGTGATCCCGAAGCGCCCGTACCCGGGTGAAGTCGTGCTGTTCCGCGCGACGAAGAAGGACGCCTGCTTCGACGGCACCGTGATCGACGATACGCCCTACATCGACCTCTTCCAGGACCCTGAGCTCGGTTGGCGAGACAAGGCCGGCACGCTGCACGTGCACGACGTCCCCGGCGGTCACTCGAGCATGCTCCAGGAGCCCCACGTGAAAGCCATGGCCGAGCTCATCCAGCGCCACATCGACGAGAACCTCGACAAGCTCGCTCGCGCCAGCGTGAACCGGGTGGCGTCATGAGCCGCGCGCCGCTCCCGCCGGTGCTGGTGGTGATCGTCAATTATCGCTCGGCCGAGCTCACCATCAACAGCCTCCGCGCCCTCGAGGCCGAGGTGAAGGCGGAGCCCACCATCCGAGTCGCCGTGGTCGAGAACGACTCGGGTGACGCGGAGCGGCTCGACTCCGCGATCCGCGAGCTCCGCTTCTCGGGGTGGGCGGAGCTCATCGTTTCGCCCCGCAACGGCGGCTACGCGTACGGCAACAACGTCGCCGTACGGCGCGCGCTCGAGAGGGACGACAAGCCCGCCTTCTTCCTCCTCCTGAACCCGGATACGGAAGTGCGGCCTGGCGCCGTTCGCGCGCTCGTGGAGTTCATGCAGGATCGCCCGGAGGTCGGCATCACGGGCAGCTGCCTCGACAACCCCGACGGCACCTCGTTCGGGACCGCGTTCCGCTTCCCCAACGTGCTCGGAGAGCTGACGCGCGGGATGCGCCTCGGCGTGGTGTCGAAGGTGCTGGATCGCTGGGTCGTGCCGCGCAAGATGGGCCAGGAGCCGGAGCAGGTCGACTGGCTGCCGGGCGCCAGCATGATGGTGCGGCGCGAGGTCTTCGAGACCATCGGCCTGATGGACGAAGAATACTTCCTCTATTACGAGGAGACCGATTTCTGCCTGCAGGCTCGCCGCGCCGGCTTCACTTGCTGGTACGTGCCCGCGAGCCGCGTGATGCACGTCGCCGGACAGAGCACGGGCGTGACCGACCGCACCGGCCCTCCGAAGCGCCGGCCGCGCTACCTCTTCGACTCGCGGCGCCGCTACTTCTTGAAGAACCACGGGCTCCTCTACACAGCGCTCGCCGACGCGGCGTGGCTCTCCGGCCTCGCGAGCTTCCGGGCGCGCTCCCTGGTTCAGCGCAAGCCCTCGGAAGATCCGCCGAGCCTCTGGCGCGACTCGTTCGCGAACAGCGTCTTTCGCCGCCCGTTCGACTGAGCGCCCCCGCCCGAGGCGTCAGCGCGAGACGACGCGGTCGCTGCTCAAGCGCTCGGCGACCGCTTTCGCGACCACGGCTGCGCCCTCTCCGTCGAGGTGCGTGTAGTCACCCTGGAGGTAGAGGCTCGGCACCTTGCCGCTCGCCTTGCCCGCTTCGCGCGCGGCGCGGAGCGCCTGATCGGCGTCGATGAACGGAACGCCCAGCCTTGCCGCCATCGCCTTGGTGCGCTCGGTCGGCACGATGGTGATGCGCTCGCGCTGGACCGCCTTCTCGTTGTCGGCGAAGGCATCCGAGAGCATGAAGCGAGCGGGCGCCATGGTGAGGTAGAACTTGCTCCCGCGCTGCGTCACCGTGTCCCTGAGCGCCGCGAGGTCGCGCTCGGCGAGCTGCCACGCCGCCTCCGCGAGCTTCGGATCGAGGTCCAGCTGACGGTAGCCGTGCGCGAGCAGCGCACCATACGGGGCCTTCGCGTCGACGTGATGCTGGAGCACGCCGATCTGGTAGAGGAAGCGCTCGGTGTTGAGCGAGAGGAACGACGGCAGGGCGAGCGATTTGGTCCAGCGCTTGACCTCGGTCGTCTTCTCGCCGAGCCCTCCCTTCGCCGGCGATGGCTGCGGGTTTTGAGGGACCTTGGGCTCGCCGTCGCGCCGGATCCAGGCGAGCGCGACGTGGTTGCCGGTCAAGGCGAGCACCACCGCGTCCGGGTCGTAGCCGTTGAACTCGCGCTCGAACCCATACGCGAGATCGCGCAGGCTGGTCGCGGGCACGGCGGCGTTGATGACGCGCGTCGGGCGGTCCTTTCCGAGATCGCGCTCGAGCGCCGCGGGCCACGTCTGGTCGACGGCGACCCCAGTCCCGAAGGTCACCGAATCCCCGAGCGCGAGCACCCTGAACTCCCCTTGAGGCTTCGCCTTCGGGACGGAAGGCCCGCGAAAGCCCTCGGCGTTGACCGCGATGGGGCTACCGCCCGTGTACTCCTGATCGAAGAGGTGTTGCGCGTAGCGCGGGTCCGCGGAGCGGATCACTTGCTCCGAGATGCCCATGGCCAGGCAGACGACGGCGATCTCGAACAGCATGCTCCGGCTCTCCGGGTTCACCCACTTGGCGAGCGCACGCCGGCTCGGTGATTCGGAGGCGGGAGACCTTTCGGTGAGGTGTTGGTTCGTCATGGCAAGCGCGAGCTCAGAACTGGAAGTAGATGAACTCGGGGTTCGAAGCGCCCTGGAACGTGAAGGCCAGAATCACCAGGCAGGCGTAGGTCACGAAGCGCAGCGTGCGCGCGTTGCCCGTCGCGATCTCGAGCCAGCGCGCCCGCAGGCCGAACGCGTCGATGGCGAGGATCAAGCCGAGCAGGTAGAGGGGCCGGAAGCCGCCGTACCACTCGCCCGGGGCCGCCGTCCCGATGCGCTGCAGGATCTCGACCGCGACCTCCATGCTGCTCGCTCGGAAGAAGACCCAGGAGAGGCAGACGACGTGGAACGTGAAGAGCCAGCGCAGCGCCTTGACCGGCAAGCTCGACTTGCTCGCGTCTTCGACGCCGAGGGCCCGCTCGCTCGCGAGCCCGACGCCGTGGATGCCGCCCCACACGACCCAGTTCCAACCCGCGCCGTGCCACAGGCCGCCGAGCAGCATGGTGAGCGCGAGGTTGACGTAGGTCCTGAGCTCGCCCTTTCGGCTGCCGCCGAGCGGAATGTAGAGGTAGTCGCGCAGCCAGCTCGAGAGCGAAATGTGCCAGCGCCGCCAGAAGTCGCGGATGGTGAGCGACAGGTAGGGTTGCTTGAAGTTCTCCGGCAGCTCGACGCCGAGCATGAGCGCGGAGCCGATCGCAATGTCCGAGTAGCCCGCGAAATCGCAGTAGATCTGCACCGCGAAGCCGTAGGTGGCGAGCAGGAGCCCCGCCCCGGAGGTCGCGCCGGGCGCCGCGTAGGCCTCGTTCACGAGCTTCGACACGGAGTCGGCGACGTAGACCTTGAGCAGCATGCCCCAGACGATCAGCGCGACGCCGCGCTTGATGTTGTCCCACTTGAACGGCTGCTTGGTCTCGAGCTGCGGCAAGAGGCTCGACGCGCGCAAGATCGGCCCTGCCACGAGGTGCGGGAAGTACGCGACGAAGAGCGCCATCTCGAGCAGCGACTTCCGCGCCGTGATCTCGCGCCGGTAGACGTCGATGACGTAGGCCATCGACATGAAGGTGTAAAAGGAGATGCCGAGCGGCAGCGCGAGGTTCAGCACCGGCCAGGGGCGCACGCCGGTAAGCTCCGCGATCGACCCCGAGAGGAAGTCGGCGTACTTGAAGACGCCGAGCATCAACAGGTTCGCCGCCATCGAGATCGAGACGATCCATTTGCGAGCGCGGGGGCGCTGCTCGTGCTCGACCCAGCGGGCGACCGAGTAGTCGACCACCGTGGTGGCGAGGAGCAGCGCGGAGAGCTTGAAGCTCCACACCCAGTAAAACGCGTAGCTTGCGATCAGAATGAAGATCTGCCGCTGTCGGTGCCCGAGCTGGTAGTAGATGAAGACTACCGTCGGCAGGAAGATCAGGAAGGGCAGCGAATTGAAGAGCATGGTCGGGTCAGGGGCGGCAGGCCGGATCCGAAGACGGCGGCCAATTTAACCGATGCAGGCCGGGCAGTGAGTGCCCTTTCAGGAAGTCGCGCCGGAAGAACCCGGCGACGTAAGGCACTTCCCGCCCGCGAAAATAGGCGGCCTCGTACTCCTCGCGGAAGCGCGACTCTTGATAGAGGTGGCCGAAGATCTGGTTTTCGAACGGATAAATGATGCCGCAGGCGTGCTTCGGCTCGTTCTGAAACACGTGCGCGCCCACCACCTCGGGTGGCGCCTGCCAGAAGACGTCGGCCGAGAACGCAGCGTGACCGTGGCGCCCCTTCCGCGCTCCGCGGTGGTGCGCCATGGGTGTGTAATTGAGTCCCAAAAGATCCACGACTCGGCCGTCGTAGCCGTAGGCGATCCCCCCTGCCCCGCTCACCCCGAGCTTTGCCCCGAGGGCTCCGATCTCACGGGTCAGGTCCTGGCCCATGCGTCGCCCCTCGTCCGCGAGCTGGAACTCGAGGACGAGCCGCGAGCCCTGGAACAGGCGGACGAAGTCGCCGGCGCCGACCAGGGCAACGAGCCCGACCAGGGCAACGAGCACCCGAACCCTGCCCTCGCTGGTTCGCGCCACGAGCTCGGCGAGCGGGAGCGCCACCCAGGGCAAGAACGGCACGAGGAAGCGATGTTCCGCGAAGTGATCTCCGCCCCCGTAGAGAGGCAGGACCAACCCGAGCAAGAGCACGAGGACGGCCCCTCGACTGCTCGCGTCGAGGACCCGGCGAGCGCGAGGTCGGAGGAGATCGAGGAGGCCGTAGCCGAGCGGCGCCAGCAGAAGGAGACGCGGCGGGAAAGCCTTGAAATAACGGCCGACGTACTTGGCCCCTTCGAGCAGGTTGTAGAGCCTGTCGCCCGAAACCTTCGCGTAATACGTGTTCGGCAGCGGATAGCCGAAGTACGTCCACCGAAACGCCGTCAAGGCCGCGGCCACGACGGTGAACGCGACGACCGGCACCGAAAACGCGCGCGCGACGCGGCCGAGCGTGACGCCGCGCTCCCAGGCTTGAAACGCCGCGAGCGCCACGAGCGCCGGCCCCACGAGCAGCGCCTCGGGACGCGTGAGGACCATCAGGGCCACCACGAGGGCGAGCCTCCTGCCTCGTGTTTCGAGCTCGAGACCGGGCGCGAGGACTGCTCGCGCCCCGAGCGCGAGGAGCGCGCTCCAGAGCGTGAGGTCCATCAGCGTGGCGAACGACCAGGCGAAGAAGCTGCTCTGGCCGAGCACCCAGAGCGCCGCCGCGGCGCGCCCGCCGGGGGAACGGGTGGTCTCGAACACCGTGCGGAGCACGCACCAGACCGTCACTCCCGTGAGTAGAAGCGACACCCCGAGCGTGACGAGCTCGTGCCGCCGGGCGACCAGCGCCTGAATCAGCGCGGAAACGAGCGTCCAGAGGAGCGAGGTGAAGCCCTCGACCCGCTCGAACCCAGGCGTGTAGACGAAGCCCTCGCCGTTCACGAGGTTCCGCGCGTAAACGAAGATGATGTTCGCGTCGTCCACACCCTCGAGCGGAAAGCCGAGCGCTGCGAGCGCGAAGAGCGAGCCCAAAACCGCGACGACGGCCGCCGTGCCGAGCGCAGCGCGGTCCCTCGCGGTCGACGGCTCCGTGACCGACGAGGAGCTTCCGAGAAAGAACGCTCGCATGCTGCCTGCCCTTCTATCTACTCGTCCGGTAGGCGGCAACGCCTTACGGCAGGGCTGAAGCGGGGAGAGACGCGCTCGTCCAGCATGGTAGTAAGTCCGCCAAAGTGCCCGGCGGAGGTCACGCGTACGCCTCGCTCGTTCGAGGTTCGAAAGAGCGCCGCCGCTTTACTTGCCCGAACCCTTTGGCCTAATGTGCCGGATACTCGCGAAGTCTCGGGCGGAGTCCGGCGCGAGCTTGGCTTGGAGCGCGAACAACATGGTGCTGAGAAGTTACTCACTGGTCGTGGGAGCGGTCGTGGTGATGGCCGCCTGCGGCGGAGGCTCGAAAAAAGCCACGCAGCCGGGCGCGGCCAACGGCGGCGGCGGTACTCAGGGCAGCGGCGGCCCGGTCGGCATCCCTGCGGTTCCGAACCCTGGTGAGTGCCCGGAGATGGGGATGGATCCGGCCAACACTTACTACGTCTGCGACTGCGGGGAGGGCTCCGCCGAGGGTTGCGTCCCCGGTGACGACGCGAACCCCGGCAGCAAAGAGTCGCCCTTCAAGACGTACGAGAAGGCGAGCGCCACCTTCAACGAGTTCCTCCCCGGCGGCGGCACCGTCGCGTTCTGTCGCGGCGGCGTCTTCGACGTGCCGATGGGCAAGAAGTGGGCGAACAGCTCGTGCAAGCCGGACGCGCCGTGCGTGGCGCGCGACTACGTTCCCGACTGGTTCGATGGAGACGAGGCGCCGCTGCCCGTCATCAAGGTCGCGGCGGGCTACGGCTTCGACATCGAAGAGGGGGGCAACGCCAATGCGGACGGCGGGTATCGCTTCCTCAACCTGGACCTGCGCGGGAACCCCGAGAAGCCCGGCTTCTTCTTCTACAACGACGTGGACGACGTCTTGATCTGCGGCGTCAGCATCGACGGCTTCAGCATCGGGGTCCAGATCGCCGGCCAGAACACGCCCGATCCCGACAGCGACGGTCGCAGCTCCAACATCGTGATCCAGAACTCGTCGATCACGAACTGCCCGAGCCAGGGCTTCCTGGGCGCCTGCGACGGCTGCGGCATCGCGTACACCCGCTTCGAAAACAACGGCTTCGGGACCGCGGTCCTGAACCACCACATCTACTTCGGCAGCGAGAGCGAGACGTTCGGCATGTTCGCGGTAGGCAACGACCTCTACCGCAACACGATCGTGAACGGGAGCTGCGCCGCCACGTCGCTCGTGGTCCACGGCATGTTCACCGACCTCTTGATCGAGGGCAACACGGTGCGTGAGGACAAGGGCAAGGCCGATCTCGGTTGTTGGGGCATCACGGCCGATCCGGGGCACACGAGCAAGGAGTTCTTCAAGAACCTCGTGATGCGGAACAACACCGTCATCAACCTCGGGGGTGTGAGCATCGGCGTGACGGCGTGCCAGAACTGCTTGATCGAGAACAACCTGGTGATCCAGGAGCAGGACGGGGGCGGCGTCTTGATCAGCGTGCCGAACAAGGGCGTCGCGCCCGACGACACGCCCCTCGACGCGGTCACGGTGCGCAACAACACGCTCTACGCGAAGACCAACGGCAACGTCACCGGCATCAAGCTGGGCGAAGAGGGCGACGGCCACTCGGTGACGAACAACGTGTTCGTCTACGAGGGCACCGGCATCGACAGCTGCTTCGATTACAGAGATCTGCCGGACAGCGCGTACGTCGAGCGCAACAACAACGTCTGCTACGGCGTGCTCGGCACGACACGCTGGACGAGCGCCACCGAGGATCTGGCTGCTTTCCAGAGCGCGTCGGGGCACGACGCGGACTCCCTGGTGGCAGATCCCCTCTTCGTCTCCGTCACGGAGCCGTACGATTTCACGCCGGCGGAGAACTCACCGCTGCTCGACGCCGCCCTGCCCGGCCCGGCCGACGACCTCAACGGCGAGACCCGCGGTTCCAAACCGGACATCGGCGCCTTCGAGCGAAAATAAGGCCATACACGCGCGCTTGCCCTCGCCGGGGTGAGCCGCCATGATGCGCCCCCGTGCCTCGCGCGACCTCACCTCGAGTCCTCTGGCTCTTGCCGTCCGATCCCTGGTCCAAGTGGACTTTGTCCGGGATCAGCCGGGAGACCTGCCTCGAGCTCAAGCGACGTGATCTCCTGCAC
>JAEZYO010000994.1 GCA_023419055.1 Pseudomonadota bacterium
CCTCGCCGCCCTCGCCGCGCTCGGCTTGTTCGCTGAGGGTCTCGATGAACGCGCGGAACGAGGAGGTGCCGCGAACATCCGCGTTGCGAGCCAGATCGAGCACGGCGATGGCGTTGGCGAGCGCCTGCTCTCCGCTCGGCCACATCGCGAGCGAAGCGTGAGCGCGAGTCTCGGACAAGAACCGCTCGATGGTGTCCGCGATGGGCTGGCGGTTCCGCGCGAGGTGGAGCGCGCGCAGAAGCTCGAGCGCCGCCGCGACGTCGGCGTGCTCTTCACGATGAGCGTCCTCGAGCTTTCGCAAGGGGTTCAAGTGATGAACCTGCGTTCGGAAACGCAGCAGATCCTCGTCGTTGATGGCAAATAGTGGCCCGCGCAGCGTGGCGTAGACAGCGAGCTCGTCCGCGGGCCACTCGATGGCGTCGAGCGCCGTACGGATCGCGACGACCTCTTCTCGATCGTGGAAGGAGCGACCGCCGACGAGCATGTGCGGGACCCTCCGAGCCTCGAGCGCACGCACGTAAGCCCTCGTGGTATCGCCGTCGTAGGCCTGAAAGCGCTTGAACAGCAGGCAGACGTGACGCGCTTGCACCGGGACGAAGGAGCCGCTCTCTCTCACTCGCCAGCCGCTCTCCCGGATCAGCCAGTCGATGAACGCCGCCACCGCCTCGGGGCAAGACGCGCTGACGGCCTTCTTCGTCATCCTTCCGGAGGGGCCGTAGGGCTCGGGGATGGGCAGCGCGATCACGCCGGGTTGCCCCTCGAGCGCGGGGGTCCACTCCGTCAGCGGCACGTAGTCCGCCTGGCTTCCGTCCGAGGAGCCCGTCATCGTTCGCGAGAACGCGACGTTCACGGCGGCCTGAATCGACGGAACCGAGCGGAAATTGGTCGTGAGTTGAAGCAGCGCCGCGCCGTCGGCTCGCAGTGACGCCTTGATGCCCTGGTAGAGCACCACGTCGGCACGCCGAAAGCGGTAGATGGATTGCTTGGGATCGCCGACGACGAAGAGCTTGCCCGCCTTGACCCGGACCTCGCGAAAATCGACGATCCTCGGGTCGTCACTCGAGAGGAGGAGCAGGATCTCGGCCTGAAGTGGGTCGGTGTCTTGAAACTCGTCGACGAAGAGGTGAGAGAATCGCTGCTGGAGCTCCTCCCGCACGGCCGCGTCGCGCGCGATCATGTCGCGGGCCAGACAGAGGAGATCCACGAAGTCGAGCACCCCGGCCTTGCGCTTGAGAGTTTCGTAGGCCTCGACCACCGGAGTCAGCTCCTCGCGCAAGCGAGCCGCGAGGTCGGCCTCGGCGACGGCCACGAATTCGGCGAGCGCCGCCCTCGCCGCGTCGCGCGCCGCCACGACCGAGGCTCGATCGAGCGACTGACCGAACAGGGCGCCGCTGCCGTTGCGCTGAAAGGCGCGCTCGTGCTCGCGCTCGAAATTGGTGAGCTCCGCTTCGAGCCCGTCGTAGTCACGAGGCGCGATCCGCTCCCGCGAATCGAGGGTCGAAATCCAGGTGTCGAAGCTTCGCAGGGATTGTGCGAGCTGATCACTCGGTCGGAGCGCCAAACGGTGGAGCGCGCCGACGCTGCGAAGCTGGTCGATCACGGCGTCGAGCGCCCGGTCTCGATCGAAGTCCGGCTTCGTCCATGGTGTCGCAAAATCGCGGTTCTCAATCAAGGAACGACACGCCTTGAGCAAGTCCTCGCGAGGCGTGGTCTGCTCTTTTCGCCAGTTGCGCCGCCTGAGCACGCGCCGGAGCGCCGGGCCGGGTTGGGAGAGCGCGTGCTCGAACCAGACGCGAAACGCCTCTCGGAGCAGCGAGTCCGCGCCCGCCTCGTCCAGCACCTCGAACGCCGGATCGAGACCGGCGCTGACCGGGCGCTCGCGCAGCAGATCCGCGCAGAAGCCGTGGATCGTGTTGATGTGCGCGATCTCGAGCGCTTCCAGCGCCGCGGACAGGTTTCGACGCTCGTTCGCGTCCGTCGATTGGTGGCGCGCCTTGTCGAGCTCGGAGCGCAGCCGGAGCTTCATTTCGCCCGCGGCCTTCTCGGTGAAGGTGACGGCCACGATGCGATCCAGGCTCGTGCGCCCGGCACGGATGATTGAAACGACGCGATTGACCAGGGCGGTCGTCTTCCCGGTGCCCGCCGCGGCCTCGACGACCAGCGTGGTGTCCAGATCGGAGGCGATCCTGTCGCGGGCGCTCTGATCGGCCAAGATCATCGAACGCTCCGCAGCTTGACGAGCGACTCGAGGCGCGCGGGGTTCTTCTGCGCGACCCGCTCGGGCTCGTACGGCCCGCAGTTGACTCGAAAATCGCAGAGATTGCAGGCATCCGGCGCTGGAGCCGCGGGGAAGAAGCCTTCCTCGAACGCGCGGGTGATGGCCGCGTGAATCTCGACCGCCGCCTCGCGGGTGAGCTCGTTCAGCTCGACGTGCCGCCGCGCGAACTCTCCACGCGTCGTGCAGTAGTAGGCGTTGCCGCCGCTGACGCGGCTATTCGGGAACAACTTCTCGAGCACGAGCGCGTAGAGCGCGGGCTGAAGCCGAGTGCCCCCGGCGATGATCGAGCTGTCGAGCGACGGCGCCTCGCCGGTCTTGTAGTCGGTCGCGCGGAGCTCCCCGTGGCGTTGCTCGACGGCGTCGATCCGCCCTCGCAGCGAGAGCCCGGAGTCCAGGAAGACGGGCTCGCCCAGATCCTGGTCGACCTCTCCATCGATCACCCCGAAGGGCAGCTCGAAATCGACGGGTTGCCACTCGCCGCGGCTGAGCTCGCGGAGCCAATAGTGGACGTCCAAGCGCAGGTCTTCCACGGCGTCTTGCCAGACGCGATCGATGGCGGGGACGAGCTGCTCGCGCCAGGTCTCGCTCACCTCCGCGATCACGCGATCGACGACCTTTTTCGCGGCTTCCGCGTCGGCCTCCGACGAGAGCAGGTCGAGGCGCACGAGCTCCGAGGCGGCCTTTTGCACCACTTCGTGAAACAGCAGGCCTCGCGTCGCCGGCTCGAGCTCCTCGACGTGTCCGATCGTCGCGCGCGGCCTGAGCCCCACCACGGTCGCGAGGAAGAACCGATACGGGCACGCCGCGTATCGCTCGAGCGCCGTCACCGAGAACCCACGGCGCTGCAACGTCTGAAAGCGCAGATCGAGAGCTGCACGCGCCTCGGGAGACGGATCCACGAGACCGTCGACATTGCGCCATTCCGATCTCCACCTCCGGGCGCGAGCCTGAAGTGCGCGCCCGAGCGTTCGATGATCGGTGACCAGATAGCGAGCGGCGCCTTCCACCAGCGACTTTTCGCCGGTAAGGAACGTGCGCAGCGTGGCAAGGTCGTACTCGGACGCATCGATCGCGGCGTCCGCCTTTTCGGGCGCGGGCCAACCCATGCGCGTGCGGCTCTCGGCGTCTGCTCGCCGGGCGAGCGCGGCGAACCCCGGGAGCGTTCCCTCGGCG
>JAEZYO010000033.1 GCA_023419055.1 Pseudomonadota bacterium
ACCCAGAAGCGTGGAGACATCCCGTTCGGCCTGTGGGCGCAGTTCGTCCACCACCTGCCGCGCTACGGCTTCGGCGCGCTGTTGCTCGTCATCTATCAGGGTGCGCAGCTCTGGTTCGACCTGCGCCTGCGCACCGCCATCAACCTCGCGGTCGGCGGCGATCACGAGCACGCGGTGACGCTCGGCTTCTGGCTGATGAGCGTGGCGGTGCTCGCCTTCGGGGTGAGGGTCGCGTCGCGCATGGCCATCTTCAACGGCGGCCGGATCGCGGAGTACGAGCTCAGGAAGGCGGTGGAGCAGCGACTGCTCGCGCTCGGCCCCTCGTTCTACCGGCGCATGCCCATCGGCGAGATCATGAGCCGCATGACGAACGATCTCGTGCAGGTGCGGCTCCTGCTCGGGTTCGGCGTCCTGAACGTGATCAACACGCCGCTCGCGCTCGCGAGCGCGCTCGCGGTCACCCTGCCCATCTCGTGGAAGCTGACGCTCGCCGCGCTCTCGCCGCTGCCGCTCCTGATGTTGGTGACGCGCAAGGTCTCGACCGGCTTCTACCAGCGCACGCGCGACGCGCAGGAATCGCTCGGGCAGATGAGCGCGCGCGTGCAGTCGAGCATCGCGGGAGTGCGGGTGATTCGCTCCTTCGGGCTCGAGCCGGCGGAGCTTGCCTCGTTCGAGCGCACCAACCAGGGCTACCTCGACAGCAGCCTCGCGCTCGCGCGCCTGCGCGGCGCGTTCACCCCCATGATGCAGGCCATGGTCTCGGCCGGCATCCTCGCGGTGTTCTGGTACGGCGGCTACTTGATGATCGGCGGGGAGCTCGACTCCGGCGGCTTCCTCGCCTTCACGCGAGCGCTCGGCCGACTCACGTGGCCCTTGATCTCGGCCGGCTTCGTGCTCTCGCTCGTCCAGCGCGGCCGCGCCTCGTTCTCTCGCCTCGTGCAGATCTACGAGGCCGAGCCCGACGTGGTGGACGGCGCGCTTTCGGCGCCGAGCGACGTGAAGGGCGAGCTCCGCGTGAACGGGCTCGAGTTCGCGCACGGCGACAAGAAGGTACTCGACGGCGTGAGCTTCGCGCTGCATCCCGGCGAGTCGCTCGCGATCGTGGGGCGCACCGGCAGCGGGAAGAGCACGCTCGCGGTCTTGCTCGCGCGCCTCTTGCCCACGCCGCGCGGCAGCGTGTTCCTCGACGGGACGGACATCTGTGACCTCCCGGTCCAGGCGGTGCGCAAGGCGGTCGGCTACGCGCAGCAGAACGCGTTCCTCTTCTCCACCACTGCCGCCCGTAACATCGCGCTGCCGCTCGACGATCCCGACTCCGACGAGAGCCTCGCGCGGGTGCACGCGGCGGCGCGCGAAGCGCAGGTCCACGACGAGCTACTCTCGCTCCCGGACGGCTTCGACACCGTCGTGGGTGAGCGCGGGGTGCAGCTCTCGGGCGGGCAGAAGCAGCGCGTGGCGCTCGCCACGGCGTTCCTCTACGAGCCCAAGATCCTGATCTTGGACGACCCGCTGAGCGCCGTCGACGCGCGCACGGAGCGCGGCATCCTCGACGCCATCGATCGCGAGAAGGCGCGCCGCTCGGTGCTCCTCATCACGCACCGCGTCGCCGCCGCCGCCCGCTGTGACCGGGTGCTGGTGCTCGACCACGGGCGCATCGTCGAGAGCGGCACGCACGACGAGCTCGTCCAGGCGGGCGGCCTCTACGCGCGTTTCGCGGAGGAGCAGCGCATCGAGAGCGAGCTCGAGCGCCTCGGCGCGGAGCCCGCGCAGGCGGTGGCGTCTTGAGCGCCGCGGCCCCCGTGAACGGCGCGCCGCCGAAGAGCTCGGCGGGGCGCGACAAGACCGAGAAGATCTTGCGCGCCTTCCACGACGAGGAGCGCTTCACGAAGACCTACGACTGGAAGCTCGCGAAGCAGCTCTGGCCGTACCTCACCCCGTACCGCTGGATTTTGGTCGGCGCGGTGGTCGTGCTGGTGGTGACCGCGCTCATCACCCTGGCTCGGCCGCTGGTGATGAAGTACGGCATCGACGACGTCATCCTGAAGGGTGACAAGTCCGGGATGTTCTCGGTCGGCCTCCTGTTCGCGGGGCTCCTGCTCGGAGAGCAGATCCTGAGCTTCATCCAGGTGTACGCGATGCAGGTGGTCGGTGCGCGCGCCATGGCCGATCTGCGCCGCGACCTGTTCTCCTTCCTACAGAGCCTGAGGCTCGGCTACTTCGACAACCAGCTCGTCGGTCGGCTCGTCTCGCGCGTGACGAACGACGTGGACGCCATCCTCGAGGCCTTCGCCTCCGGCGCCATCAACGGCATCGGCGACCTGATCCGCCTGGTCGGGATCGTCGTCATGATGGTCGTGCTCGACTGGAAGCTCTCGTTGATCGGCTTCGCCGCGTTGCCGCCGGTCGCGCTCCTGGTCTTGTTCGTGCGCAAGCGCATGCGCGAGACCTTCCGCGACATCCGGTCCCGCACGGCTCGCATGAACGCGATCATGAACGAGCAGGTCTCGGGCATGACGCTGATTCAGGCTTATGGCCGCCGCGAGGCCGCCGAGCGCGAGTTCGACGAGAGCAACGTCAGCTACCGGCAAGCGAACCTCCGCGCCATCAAGTGGGACGCCTTCCAGGACGCGGCCATCGACACCGTGGGCGCGGTCTGTCTCGCCTCCATCATCGTCTCGCTCGGGTACCGCCCGGTGAGCTTCGGGACGGTCGTCGCGTTCTCCGTCTACCTCAAGGAGTTCTTCGACCCGATCAGCCAGCTCGCGCAGCGCTACTCGCTGATCCAGAGCGCGATGGCGGGCGCCGAGCGCGCTTTCGGGCTGCTCGGGGTCGACGCGCCGGACGCGCCGCGTCGCGAGGCCACGCCGCGCGGCGACGCGGGGCTCGCGGTCGAGTTCGAGGACGTGAGCTTCTCGTACAAGCCTGGTGTGCGGGTTCTGCACGATCTCAGCATCCGCATTCGACCGGGAGAGCGGGTGGCCCTGGTTGGGCCCACGGGCTCCGGCAAGACCACGATCACGGCGCTCATCTTGCGGCTCTACGAGATCGAGCGCGGCGTGATTCGCGTCAACGGCGACGACGTGGTGGGCCTCGACCGTCACGAGCTGCGCAAGCGCTTCGCGGTCGTCCCGCAAGACGTCGTGCTCTTCCCGGGCACGGTGGCGACCAACGTCGCCGCGAGTGAAGAGCCTGATCGTGCGCGCGTGCGCGAGGTGCTGGAACGCATCGGCGCGTGGGACCTGTTCTCGAGCCGCGAGGGCGGGGTGGACGCGAAGGTGCAGGAGCAGGGCGCGAACTTCTCGACCGGGGAGCGCCAGCTGATCGCGTTCGCTCGCGCGCTGTATCGCGACGCGCCGATCCTGATCCTGGACGAGGCGACCGCCAACATCGACAGCAACACCGAGGCGCGGCTGCACCACGCGCTCGAGGAGCTCTTGCGCGGCCGGACCGCGCTCATCATCGCCCACCGCCTCAGCACCATCCGCTCGGCGGACCGCATCCTCGTGCTCCGGAGCGGGAGGCTCGTGGAGCAGGGGACGCACGACGAGCTCATGGCTCAGGGCGGCCTGTACGCGAAGCTCCACGAGCTCCAGTTCTCGCGCGAGGTTCAGGAGGCCGCGGAGGCCAGGGTCGCGGCTCCGGAGCAGGCCGCTAGCTCTTGAGCAGGCGAGCGAGGCGGTTTCTGCCGATGCCGAGCAGGCGGGCTGCTTCGGTGCGGTTCCCGTTGGCGCGCTCGAGCGTGAGCTCCGCGTAGCGGCGCATCGCCTCGTCCAAGGTGAGCCCCGGCGGAGACGGAGAGACCTCGGGCTCCGCGGGGCGAAAAGAAGGCGGAACGTGCTCTGCGCCGATGACGCCGTCCGGAGCGAGCACGAGCGAGCTCTCGACGAAGTGCTCGAGCTCCCGCACGTTGCCGGGCCACGAATGGGAGCGGAGCGCGGCGAGCGCCTCCGGCTCGAAGCTCGGCTTGGGGCGCCCGTAACGTCGCGCGTAGAGCTCGGCGAAGTGGCGAGCCAAAATCTCGATTTCGTCGCCGCCGCGTTCGGCGAGTGAAGGGACCGCGATCTCCACCACCTTGACGCGATAGTAGAGATCCTGCCGGAAGCGCCCTTCGGCCACCGCGCGCTTGAGGTCGCGGTGGGTCGCTGCGATCACGCGCGCGTCGACCGCGTGCGTTTCACGCCCGCCCACGCGCTCGTAGCGGCGCTCCTGGAGCAAGCGCAGGAGCTTGCTCTGCGCCTCGAGCGTGAGCTCGCCGAGCTCGTCGAGGAACAGGGTCCCCGCGTTCGCGAGCTCGACCTTGCCCGCGACGCGCCGGTCGGCGCCGGTGAAAGCGCCGCGCTCGTGGCCGAAGAGCTCGCTCTCGACGAGCGCGCTCGGCAGGGTCGTGCAGTCGAGCGTGACGAACGGTCCGGTACGGCGCGCGGAGTTGTCGTGGACGGCTCGCGCCAAGAGGCCCTTCCCGGTCCCCGTCTCTCCGCTGAAGAGCACGGTCGCGTCGGTGCCTGCCGCTAGCGAGATGCGTCGGTACACCTCGGCCATCGCTCGGCTCCTGCCGACCACGCCGTTGATGGGACCGCGCAGGGTGAGGCCCGGCCCCTCGGCGTCGTCCGCCCGCAACGTCGTAAGCTCGAGGGCCGCGGCGAGTTGAGCGGCGAGCGCGCCGAGGTAGCGCTCGTCCTCGTCGTCGAAGGCTCCGTCGGCGCGGTTCAATACCTGCAGCACGCCGCGCACCGGGGCGTTCGGCCGTTCGCGCAGCGGGGCCGCGAGCACGTTGCGGGTGACGTACCCGGTAGCGCGGTCGGCGCTCGGATCGAAGCGCGCGTCGCCGCGGGTGTCGTCGACGCGCATCGCGACCCCGGACTCGGCGACCTTGCCTGCGATGCCGCGCCCGATCGGCTGGCGCAGCTCGCTCGGCTCGAGCGAGAGCGCGAGGCGCGCCACGAGATCACCGCGCTCGGCGTCGACGAGCCAGAGCGTGGCGCGCTCGGCGCGCAGGGCCTCGGCCACGCGCGCGCATGCCTCGGCGAGCAGCCCGTCGAGCTCGACCTTTTGGGTAAGCGCGCTCGAAAGATCGACGAGCAGGGAGAGCCGGGACATGGTGACCCGAGAGCTAGCGTGCCCGAGCTCCCGAGCTTGCTCAAGCGCGCGGCATTTCAAGCGGCCTCGAGCGCGCCGCCGTGGAGCTCGAAGGCGGTGCCTTCACGCGCCGCGAAGACGCGCGGGTCGAGGGCCTGCGCTCGCCGCTCGAGCGCGAGGAGCGCGTCGTCGCTGCGGCGCGGATCGTGGTGGAACAGGACCAGGTTCTCGACCCCGGCCTGGCGAGCGAGCGCGATGCCCGCCTCGAACGTGGAGTGGCCCCACCCCACCTTGGCGGGCCCCGCGACGCCGCGATACTCCTCGGGCGTGTACTGCGCGTCGTAGATCAAGAGATCCGCCCCGCGGGAGAGCGCCGCGAGCGCCGGGTCGACGCAGTCGTAGTGCTCGGTGTCGGTCGCGTAGACCAGCGAACGGCCGCCGAACTCGATGCGATAGCCGAGCACACCGCCAGGGTGATTGAGCCGCGCGCTCGTGATCGCGACGCCGCCGAGCGCGAAGCGCGAGCCGTGCCGGAGCTCCCGCAACGAGAGCCGCGCGGGCACGTCGGTGAGCTCGACCGGAAAGCCAGGAGCGCTCATCTGCCGCCCGAGCGCTCCCGCGAGGCCGCCCTCGCCAAAGCCCGGGCCGTAGACGGCAAGCTCGCTGTTCGGGAGGTAGAGCGGCACGAAGAAGGGCAGGCCCTGGATGTGGTCCCAGTGCAGGTGGCTCAGGAGCAAGCTCACGCGCGCGTCGCCGCGTCGCGCGAGCTCGTCGCCCAGGCCGCGCAGGCCGGTGCCCGCGTCGAGCACGATCCGCTCGTCGCCGCACTCGAGCTCCACGCAGCTCGTGTTGCCGCCGACCTTCGCCGTCTCGGGACCCGGCGTCGCGATACTGCCGCGCACTCCCCAAAATCGAACCTTGAACGTCGTCATTTCAGCACTCCTTCGCTGGGTGCTCTATCAAGCGACGTGCCAGCGCGAATCGCGCGGAAAATGGTCGCGTTTTCGGTCTACCGCTTCGAATCGGAGCGGCGGCGCTCCGAAATCGATCAGGCGCGCGCGAAGTGCGCGGAGAGCGCGTCGAGTAGGCCCTCCACCGTGTAGGTGCGAGCCGTCACGCTCGGCGTGATCCCGCGCGCTTCGAGGCTCTTGGTCGTGATGGGTCCGATGCTCGCCACGCTCACGCGCGAGAGGAGCTCGCGAGCGTCCTCGCCGAGCGCGGCGCACACGTTGTCGACAGTCGAGCTCGACGTGAAGAGCACGGCGTCGACCCGCCGTTCGCCGACGAGCTCGCGCAGGCGCGCGGGCGCGGGACCAGGCCGCGTCTGGTACGCGGCGACCACGTCAACGCTCACGCCCGCCTCGCGCAGAGCATCCGGTAGCGCGTCGCGGGCGACCAGGGCGCGCACCACGAGCACGCGCTTGGCGCCGCGCTCCAGGACGACGCGGGCGAGGTCCTCGCCGACGAACTCGTCCGCCACGGCGTCGGGCTTGATCCCGTGGCGCTCGAAGGCTTGCGCGGTCTTGGGCCCGATGGCGCCGACACGCGCGCCGAGGAAGGCGCGAGCGTCTCGCCCTCGCTCGGCGATCGCCGAGAACAGCCTCTCGACGCCGTTGGCGCTCGTGCAGAGCACCCAGTCGTAGCTGCCCAGCCGATCGATCGCCTGGAGCAGCTCGCTCGGGTTCGGAGGATCCGCGATCTCTATCGCCG
>JAEZYO010000065.1 GCA_023419055.1 Pseudomonadota bacterium
ACGGGTGCGGCGCGTAGCGCGCGGAGGTCTTGAGAGCGAACTCTCGCTGGGCCGGGTCGAGGGTCTCGAAGGCCTTCGCCCCGGAAACGAAAGCCGTGGTCCCGAGCTGCACGCGCAGCGTATCCCCGGAGCCGTCGTCGTAGAGCACGGTCTCTTCGCGCGCCTCGGGGACCCGAATCGCGAGCAGCGTGGTCACCTTCGGCGGGTGGAGCTCGTAGAGGGCCGCGTCCATGTGCCAGCGGTAAAACCGCGTGAGGCCGTCGGACATCTGCTCGTCGCTGAGCGGTGTCAGGTGAAAAGAACGGTGTGACGGGTGCTGCAGCATCACGTCCGCGATGCCCTCGTGATCCTGGACCCGCCCGTTTCCGAGCAATTTCACCTGTGGAAACTCGGGGATCGACACTAGATCTTGCATGAGCACGCTCTGCTTCATGATGTCGAGGCGATGGCCGTGTCCGTAAGTCTTCACGGTCGGATCGAAGCGGCGCGTGAGCTCGAACTGGTGACGCGGTGAGAGGCGCGCTTGGTCTCGTATCACCACGACCTCGTGCGTGAAGACAGCGCGCTCGAGCTCCGCGAACTCGGAGTCGGAGAGCGACGGGAGATCCAGCGCGCCGGCGTCGACGCCGAAGTCCACTTCCGCGGACGAGCTCGCGAGAGGCTTGAACTCGAGGCTCGGCATGACCGCGATGCTCCGCGCCGCGCGAAGCATCGTCAAGCTGCAACTCCATCCAGGATCCGCGTGCTCGAATTGGCACCTGCGCGAAACCGCGCGGACATCCTCGGAGGGAAGATCTAGACTGGGCAGCATGACGCTAGTGACCGAGAGCGTTCCCGAGCTCGCGCGCCTGGCCGAGCAAGTGCGGCGTGATCTCGAGCTCACCGACTACCCGCGCCGGGAATGGCTCGCAGCGCGAAAGACGGCTTCCGGAGCTTCCGTTTACGACGTCGTGATCGTCGGCGGCGGGCAAGGCGGGCTCTCCGCGGCCTTCGGGCTGTTGCGCGAGCGCGTCCGCGAGCTCCTGGTCATCGACCAGAACCCGCTCGATCGCGCCGGCCCCTGGCTGAACTTCGCGCGCATGAAGACGCTTCGAACGCCGAAGCACGTGACCGGTCCGGATCTCGGCGTACCGAGCCTCACCCCGCGCGCCTGGTACGAGGCGCAGCACGGC
Source organism: Pseudomonadota bacterium (assembly GCA_023419055.1). The sequence continues at coordinate 1,173 of JAEZYO010000065.1, forward strand.
CCAGGGAGCTGGGAGGCGCTCGGTCTCATCCCGAAGGAGAGCTGGGCCGCATACCTTGCCTGGTATCGCCGCACGCTCGGCATCCCGGTGCGCCCCGACACGCGCGTCGGGTCCCTCCGCTACGACGAGCGCGAGCGCGCCTTCGAGGTTCCTTGCACGAGCCGCGATCGCGAAGAGACCTTGTTCGCGCGGCGCGTCGTGCTCGCGACGGGCATCGAGGGCTCGGGTCAGTGGGCGGTTCCGGCGCTCGTCAAAGATCGCCTGCCGGAGCGGCTCTACGCGCACACGCACCAGCCGATCGACTTCGCCGCGCTCGCGGGCAAGCGGGTAGCGGTGCTCGGCGCGGGCGCCTCCGCGTTCGACAACGCCGCCGTCGCGCTCGAACACGGCGCGCGCGAGGTGCGGTTGTTCTTCCGTCGCAAGTCGCTCGTGAAGGTGAACGCCTACCGCTGGGCGGAGTTCGTAGGCTTCCTCAAGCACCACGCCGATCTCCCGGACGCCGATCGCTGGCGCTTCATCCTGCAGATCCTGCGCATGGGGCAGCTGCCGCCGACGGACACCTTTCATCGCGCGCGGGAGCACGCCGGCTTTCACCTGCACCCGGGTTCCGCCTGGCGGTCCGTGCGCGCCGCGGACGACGCGATCGTGATCGAGACCGACGCGGGACGCTTCGAGACCGATTTCGTCATCGTCGGCACCGGGTTCGTCACCGATCTCACGCTCCGCCCCGAGCTCACGCACGTCGAGCGCTTCATCGCGCGCTGGTCCGACCGCTACGAGCCGCCCGCGACCGAGCAAAACGAGGAGCTCGCGCGCCACCCCTACCTCGGCCCCGCCTTCGAGTTCACGGAGCGGAACCCGGGGGAGGCGCCGTACCTCCAGCACCTCTACAATTACACCTTCGGGGGCCTGTTGAGCCTCGGCTTCGGCGGCGCGAGCATCTCGGGGATGAAGTACTCGAACGCGCGGCTCGTCGGAGGCATCACGCGCTCGCTCTTCCTCGAAGATCGCGAGCGGCACCTTCAGAGCCTGCTCGACTACTCGGACGAGGAGTTCTGAACGTGGCTCGCTTCGGCTTGAAGACCACGCGCCTCGTTCACCCCGGCGGGATAGCGCCCGGCACGCTCGTCGTCTCGGGCGGGCTCATCGAGGCGATCGAGCTCGGCGGGGCGGAGATCCCGAACGTGACCGATCTCGGCGATCAGGCGATCTCGCCGGGGCTCGTGGATTGCCACGTGCACGTGAACGAGCCCGGTCGCACGGAGTGGGAGGGCTTCGGCACCGCGACGCGCGCGGCCGCCGCGGGTGGGGTCACCACCCTGGTCGACATGCCGCTCAACAGCAGCCCCGTGACGACGACGCGTCCGGCCCTCGACGCAAAGCTCGAGGCCGCGCGCGGGCAGTGCTTCGTCGACGTCGGATTCTGGGGCGGCGTCGTCCCGGGGAACACACTCGATCTCGTCGAGCTGGCGAAGGGCGGGGTGCTCGGCTGCAAGGCTTTCCTCGTCCACTCTGGGATCGACGATTTTCCGAACGTGATCGAGAGCGACCTGCGAAAGGCGATGCCGGTGTTGCGCGACCTCGGCCTACCCCTGCTCGCGCACGCCGAGCTCGATCTCGGCGCGCCCGCTCCGCTCGACGTCCGCGCCTATCATGGCTACCTCGCCTCGCGTCCCCCCGAGTGGGAGGACGCGGCCATCCGCTTGCTCGTGGATCTCTGCCGCGAGACGCGCTGCCGCGTTCACGTCGTGCACCTGTCCTCTTCGGGCTCGCTGCCGCTCTTGAAGCAGGCCAAAGACGAGGGGCTGCCGATCACGGTCGAGACCTGCCCGCACTACCTGTGCTTCGAGAGCGAAGGCATCCCCGAGGGGGCGACCGAGTTCAAATGCGCGCCTCCCATCCGGGAGAGGGCGAACCGGGAAGCGCTCTGGCAAGGCCTCTTCGACGGCGTGATCGATTTCGTCATCACCGATCACAGCCCCTGCTTGCCGGCGCTGAAGCTGCCCGAAGCGGGCGACTTCATGCAGGCCTGGGGCGGCATCGCCTCGCTCCAGCTCGGGCTCTCGGCCGTCTGGTCCGAAGCTCGCCGTCGCGGCGCGAACCTTTCCACGCTCGCCCGCTGGATGAGCGAAACCCCGGCTCGGTTCGCGGGGCTGGGCAAGACCAAGGGCCGCCTGGCGCGCGGCTTCGACGCCGATTTCGTCGTTTGGTCTCCCGATCAAAGCTTCACGGTGACGCCACAATCGCTATTCTTTCGGCATCCCGTGTCGCCGTACCTCGGTCGCGAACTCTTCGGCTGCGTGCAGGAAACCTGGCTTCGAGGCGAGCGCATCTTCAGCGCCGGAGGCCACGCGCCGAGAGCACGCGGAGAGCTCTTGCTCGCTCGTGCGCTCGAGTCATGAACGCCTTTCCAGCGCAGAGCTTCGTCGGACTGGTCGATCTCGCTTCCGCGGAGCTCGGCGGCAAGGCGCTCGGAGCAAGCGATGACTTCTTCGCGGGCGTCGAGAACTTGATTCAACCAGGTCCTGCCGTTTTCGACCCCAGTCGCTACACGGAGCGGGGCAAGTGGATGGATGGTTGGGAGAGCCGCCGCAAGCGCGTCGCAGGTCACGACTTCTGCGTGCTCGAGCTCGGCGCCCCGGGCCGCGTCTACGGGTTCGACGTCGACACCTCGCACTTCGTCGGCAATCACCCGCCGTTCGCGGCGATTGAAGGACTGCGTGCAGCGCCAGGTACCCCGCTCGAAGAGCTCCTGGCCCGGAGCTGGGTGAAGCTTCTCCCCCAGTCCCGCCTCGGGCCGGGCTGTCAAAACCTCTTCGCGGCCGAGCCTTGCGAAGCAGTCAGCCACGTTCGGCTCAGCATCTACCCGGACGGTGGGGTCGCGCGCCTGCGCGTCTACGGCAAGGTCGAACCAGGCTCCGCTCCCCCCTCCGAGCGAGAGAGCGACGAGCTGACCCGACGTGAGATCCCGAAGGGCCTCGTGGATCTCGCCGCGCTGAAGAACGGCGCGCTCGCGCTCGCGTGTTCGGACGCTCGCTTCGGTCACATGCAGAGCCTGCTTCTGCCGGGACGCGCGCGCGTGATGGGAGAAGGCTGGGAGACGCGCCGCGGCCGTCCACCCGATCACCGGCACGATTGGATCCTGATTCAGCTCGCCGAGCGGGGCACCATCGAAGCCATCGAGGTTGACACCAACCACTACAAAGGAAACTACCCCGAGCGGTGCTCGATCGACTTCATCGACGCCGCCTCCGCCCTCACCACGGATTTGATGGGGGCACCCGACTTCTCGCCCCTGGTCGAGCAAGTCCCCCTCCAAGCCGACAAGCGTCATTTCCTGAAGCGCGAGATCGTGCCTCACGGGCCCGTGACCCACGTGCGGCTCAACATTTTTCCGGACGGCGGCATCAGTCGCCTGCGGCTCTGGGGCAGAACCGCCATGGGTCAGAGCGCGCTCCGCGGCCCGAGCCTCTCCGCCCAAGCTGCCTTGGACTCGCTTTCCCCCCAAGAAGCGCGCGAAGCGCTGCACCGTTGCTGCGGCTCGACCCGCTGGGTCGATCGCGTGCTCGCCTCGCGCCCCTTCGCCTCCGCAGCTCGGCTCGCGGTCGTCGCTCGTCAGGCCTTCGGAGAGCTCGAGCGGGATGATTTCCTGGAAGCGTTCTCTCATCACCCTGCCATCGGCGCCGACCTCTCGGCCCTCCGAGAAAAGTTCGCGTCCACGCTGTCCTGGTCCGAAAACGAGCAGGCGGGTGTGGCCCACGCCGACGAGGTGACCCTGATGGAGCTCGGAGCGGCCAACCGCGACTACTTCAAGCGCTTCGGCTACACCTTCATCGTCTGTGCGAGCGGCAAATCTGCGGGTGAAATGCTCGCGCTGCTCCGCGGGCGACTCGAGAACGACGCCGCTACCGAGCTCCGGATCGCCGCGCTCGAACAGCAGAAGATCACCTACCTGCGCCTCGAGAAGCTCGCCTCCCCTGGCCCGATCACTCCGGGGTCACCCTCCAAAGAGCGCACGCCATGATCTCGTCCCACGTGCTCGACCTAGCCCTCGGCAAGCCCGCCCGCGGCGTGCGCGTCACGCTCGAGGTTTTCGAATTCGGCGCTGAATGGCGCGTGCTCGGCACCGCCGTCACGAACGAAGACGGCCGCGCCGGGGTGCTTGGAGACGCCACCACGCTCGGCGGCCGAACCTGTCGCCTGTCCTTCGACACGCACACCTATTTCGAGCAGACCGGGCAGCGCGCGTTCTTCCCGCGCGTCGACGTCACGTTCGTCGTCGCCCACGGCGAGGGGCGCTACCACGTGCCGGTGCTGCTCAGCCCGTTCGGCTACTCCACCTACAGGGGCAGCTGATGCGCGGCGACGACACTCCCGAGGAGCCTCCGATGAGCTTCCCCACCGATCTCGACTCCGATCCGTCGCTCCAAGCGGCCTTTCGCGCTCTCGGCGAGGCGAACCGAGCGACCAACACCCTCTACCCGGGTGAGCGCTCGTCCCGCCAACCCGTCCACACCGTGTACGGCGGCGCCCAGCTCTACAAGGCGGAGACTACGCGGCGGCTCGGTGAGCTCGCGCAGCGCTCCATGGCGGCCTACGCGCGTGATCCCGCCGAGTTCGCGCTCGGAGTCGGCCTGACGCAGCCGGGCCTCCCCGGCACGCCGAACCCCTGCACCAACACCGACCCAGCGCTCGCAGAGAAGGTCTACCTCCGCGTCAAGAAGAAGCTCGAGGCCGAAGCCGTAGAGGATTTCCGCGTCGATTTCGAGGACGGCTTCGGCGCGCGCCCCGACTCGGAAGAGGACGAGGTCGCGATCCGCGCGGCCGGCGAGCTCGCGCGAGGCCTGAAAGAGGGCCTCCTCCCGCCGTTCATCGGCATCCGCATCAAATCACTCGGCGAGGAGTGGAAGCTCCGAGCCGCTCGCACCCTGAAACTCTTCGTAGAAACGCTCGTCACCCAGACGGGTGGTATGGTCCCCGCGGGCTTCGTCGTCACGCTGCCCAAGGTCACCAACGTCGAACAACCACGCCTGCTCGTCCGCCTCCTCGAGGCGCTGGAGCGCCGCCACTCGTTACCGGAAGGCACGCTGAAGCTCGAGCTCATGGTCGAGACCACTCAGTGCCTGGTCGGGCCGGACGGCAAGCTCGCCCTCCCCCTCTACCTGGCCGCTTGCGAGGGGCGCTGCGTGGGTGCCCACCTCGGCACCTACGACTTCACGGCGTCCTGCAACATCACCGCGGCGCACCAGACGATGCTCCATCCGCTGTGCGATCTCGCGAAGGGCATGATGATGCTCGCCTTCGCGGGGACCGGGGTCTTTCTGTCGGACGGCGCCACCAACGTCATGCCCGTCGGCCCGCACCGGGGCGACAACCTGACCCCGGCCCAGCTCGCGCAGAACCGGGCGTCGGTGCACGCCGCGTGGCAGCTCTCTTACCGCAGCATCCGTCACTCGCTGGAGAACGGCTTCTACCAGGGCTGGGACCTCCACCCGGCCCAGCTCCCCGTCCGTTACGCCGCCTGCTTCGCCTTCTTCCTCGAAGGCTTCGCCCCCGCCGCCGAACGCCTCCGCAACTTCGTCGAGAAGTCCGCGCAGGCTACCCTCGTGGGTGACGTCTTCGACGACGCCGCGACGGGACAGGGTCTCCTCAACTACTTCCTCCGCGCCAAGAACTCCGGCGCCATCGACCTCGAGGACGTCGCGCAGACCGGCCTCACGCTCGAGGAGTTCGGGCTGCGCTCCTTCGCGAAGATCTTGGCCGCGAGGCGCGCTCGCTTGGCCAACCCGGGCGCGTGACCCGCAGCGCGGTCGCCTGCGACTACCTCGGCGGCCTGCCGAGAACCCACGGTTCCCTTGGGTTGCAGGCGCGGAGGCGCCGTAGCGCACCCGAGCCAGAGTGAAAAGCTGCCGAACAGCAGTAGCAGAGCCGCGCGCGGTATCGACATGCCCTCGACAATGGCGATTCCAAGAGCCCGCCGCCTTGATCTCGATCAAGAACGCGCTGGGTGGGAGGCGGTTACCTGGCGGAAATTTTGCCCGGAACAGCCTCCCGCTCGCGGTCGTTCGACGTCACGCGACCGCTCCCGAAGACCATGAGCTCCGTCCACGTCCTCGGTATTCTCGTGATCCTCACGGCGGCTACCGTCGGAGGGCTCTTCCTCCAGTGGCATTCGCGAAACTGGGCGCTCGGCGCGCTCTGCGGAGCTGTCGCGGGGTTCGGGGCGACGGCGCTCCGGGACTACTCGTGCTCCCGTCGGTAGTCCGTTTTCAACGCCAGAAACGGGGCCGGCGCCGCCTCCCGAGGACGGCTCCGGCCCAAGAACGTTTCTGGTGCTTTCAGTTCGGGAGCTCGCAGACGAACGTCATGTCGTGCCCGTCGTCGAACCCGGTCAAGGAGCAGTCGACGTCATTCCAGTCCCCAGCGGCGTGCAGCACCGCGCAGTCTTCCTTCTCCTCGGCGTCGTTGGGCTGTCCGCCCTGCCAGTGCGCGTTGTCTCCGGTGACCTGGGAGCCGTCGGTCCAGCGGAACTCACCCTCCGTGTCACGATCGTTCGCGCCGATCCAGGTGCTGCCCTCCTGGTTGATGAGCTCGGCGACGTCGCTGTTCTCGTCGGCGTTGTCGAGCTTCACGAGCGCGCCGCCCTTCGAGACGCAGTAAGCCTGCGCGTCCTCCCAGTCGAGCCCCGCGTTGGCGCAGATGACGTAAGACTCCTCAGTGCGGCAATCGAACTCGCCGGAGCTTCCGCCTCCACCGCCAACTCCAGGATCGGTGTCGCCGCCGGCGCCGGTCGCGCCAGTGCCGTCACCGCCAGCTTCACCGCTCGGCTCCGTACCACCGCTGCCGGTCGCGTCCGTGCCGCCGCTGCCAGTCGAATCCGTGCCGCCGCTGCCGGTCGCGTCCGTGCCGCCCGTGCCGCCGCCGGGCACGAGAACGCACACGTCCGAGTAGCAAGACAAGCCGGGGTTGCAGGTCTTGTCGGCCTTGCAGGGCTGCCGCTCCTCGCCCGGCTGAGGCGCAGGACTGCTCGGCATGCTGCTCCCGGAACAGCCCCCAGCGACGGAGAAAGCCAAACCCAACAACCCGAATGTAAGCCCAAGACGCTTCATAAGTACCTCTTTCGACCTCGTTTCGCGCGGCAAGCTAACACGCGGAGAACTCTGCACGCGACACTCGATCAGCGCTCAGATGCTCGAAAATCCATTCGCGATTCGAGCGCGGCGAGTGACGCGGCCCAGCACGAGTCGAGACGGCGTCGCTCGGATGTCACCCGCCAGGTTACGAACCTTTACTTTCGATTCAATTCGCCTCGAATTGAATCGCGCTACGGCACGTAGAGGAGCTTCAAAGCATCGTAGGCGGGACGGGGGCTTCGCTCGATGTCGACGAGCCCCCACCACTCCTCGTTGAACGTCTGGTCCGGATAGGGGCCACCACCCGGAGCCACGCCGCCCACGTCTTGCGTCGCCGGGTTCTCGGCTTTCCACCACTCGTCCGCCCATTCGAAGATCGTGCCGCCTAGCGTGACACCGTCTGCCGTGAGTGCCGCGGAGTGATCGAGGATCTCCTGGGTCAAAGTCTCGACCGCGAGCGCCTGGCTCTCGGGATCGTAGCCCGGAAGGTCCGAGTTGTACGCGTCCGCCCCGTACTCGGACACGAACATGGGCTTGTCGCTCCTCGATTCCCAAACGCTGAAAAGATCGCCGAAGCCGATGCCGCGGTAGATGTTGATGCCCCAGATGTCCACGTCGGGCATGCCGTCGACGACCTCGGCCGGAGGCATTTCTCCGTAAACGCTGACGATCGGGTGAGCGCTGTCGGCCGTACGGATCAGGCTCGCGGCTTCATTCAGGCGCGCGAGAGCTTCGGCGTGCGGCAGATCGACGTAGAGACCGTTGTAGTTCCACTCATTGCCGATAATCCAACCGATGATGGCCGGGTGCGCTTTGACGGCGTTCACGCGCTCGGTGACGACGCTCGCCGCGTCGCCGCCGTAGGGGTAGACGCTGTTGAACACCCGGATCCCCGCGGCGAACAGCGTGTCGAGCACGGCCGTGTCGAGCAGGGGCTCGTACGTGCGGACGGTGTTGATGCCCGCCGCTTGCATGAGCGCGGCGTCGCTCTCGGCGAAACCAGCGAAATCGAGACCTGCGGGGTGACTGGCGCCTTTCGGCACCGGATTCCAGCACACCCCGCGCACGTGGTACGGCTCGCCGTCGATCAGGAGGTCGCGCCCGTCGATCCGAACGCCGGTCTCGCCCGTTCCGCCGCTGCCGCCCCCGGTCTCGCCGCCGTTCGAAGCGCCGCCCGAAGTCATGCCGCCGCCCTGAGCGCCGCTCCCGGTCGAACCGGCTACGCCTCCTGAGGAGCCCCCGGGAGCTCCGCCGCTTCCACCCGGCGCGCCTCCTGCGCCGGAGACGCCGCTACCCGCTCCGCCGCCCGTACCGGCCCAGGAACTTCCGCCCCCGTTCGAGTCTTCGGAGCATCCGAGCGTACCCAAAGCTGCGAGTACGCCCGTGAGGAGAGCAGGGAGGGAGGCGCTTCGGCGGGACAAGTCAGGAGACACTACCCAAAGTCGTGTCCGCCTGGGACGCGTTCCGCGCTGCGAAATGAGCGCGCGTCGAGCTCAGCCGAGTGCGGCGTCTAGCCTGGGAGGAAGGTTCTAGCGTCGTGGGCTCGCGACTTCGCGGCGCCTCGCGGCAACGAGGCTCCCGCACCGGCGCGTCATCCGGTGCGGGACGGAGCTCGTTCGACTTTTATCGCTCGAAGCCGGCGCGGATGTAGTCGTTCAACGCATTCGCGGTGAGCCGGGGATCGTAGTTCAGGCGGTTCTGCAAGCGCGCCGCGCCGAGGAAGCCGGCCAAGCTCGCTTCGAGCCCGAGCGACTCGGCGTAGGTCTCGACGCTACGTTCTGGATCCGCGAAGCCGGGATCGGCAGTGACCGCTTGGGCGTCCGACTCCCCGCTCGCGCTCTTCCACCCGTCGATCGAGCCGCCGCCGTCGGCGCAGAACCAGGAGCCCGCCGACGCCGAGCTGAAGTACTCGTTGCCGGAGTACGTGTAACCGGAGAACGACCCGCTGTGCCCGATGAGGCACGATTTCTGATCGGGATCGACGAAGGTGTTGTCGCTGACCTCGACGTTCTGATGCCCCGCCGTCTCGCTCACGGACAGGCCTCGGGCCTGTATGCGATAGAAGAGGTTGCCCGAGATGGTGACGGCGTTCGCCGCGTTGTTCATGTTGATCGCGTACGAGTTCGAGACGCCCGGCTCCCGCTGATTCAAGAAGTAGTTGCCGGAGATCTCGAGCCCGTCGTTGTCCTGGACCTCGATCCCCCAAGCCAGCGTGCGCCCGGTCGGCTTCGTCCGCCCGATGTCGCTCATCACGTTGTTGCGGATGATCGAGTCGGCGAAGCGCGCGGGAGCGTCCTTATTCCCACCGATCGAAATACCGATCTCACCCTCGGTGAAGTAGTTGTTCTCGATCAGGGTGCCGGTCATGTCGCCGGTGGTGTCCGAGCGCAGCTTGATGGCCATGCTCGAGGCACGCGAGAGGATGTTGTCGC
>JAEZYO010000090.1 GCA_023419055.1 Pseudomonadota bacterium
TTGCTGTTCCTGATGGCGCTCTCGGTGGTGCGGTTCCTCGAACCGATGCCGCTCGCTGCGCTCGCGGGCGTGGTCTTCGTCGCGGCGTTCGGCCTGATCGATCGCAAGAAGCTCGAAGAGCTCCGGCGCCTCCGCCGTCCCGATTTTCAAATCGCGTTCGTGACCATCCTGGGCGTCGTCATCGTCGGCCCCATGTGGGGTGTCGGCATCGGCGTGATCGGCGCCATCGCGGAGGTGCTGCGCCGCGCCATGCGGCCCGAGCGCCTGGTGGTCACGCCCAGCGCGGGCGAGCGCGTCTACGAGCCGTTCGTGCCGAAGCAGCTGCCGGTTCGCGACGGGCTCGTGATCTACCGCTTCGGTGCGCCGCTCTTCTTCGGCAACTCCGAGGTGTTCTTGCAGGACATGCGTGAAGTCGCGCACTCGGCGGGCACCGAGCTCAAGCAAGTCGTGGTGAACGCGGACGCGCTCGGGATCCCCGACGCGACGGCGCGTGACGCGCTCGTCAAAGCTCAAGAGGAGCTTCACGGACGCGGCATCGGCCTGGTCTTCGGCAACGCGCGCAAAGAGCTGCGCGAAGCGCTCGCGAGGGTGGGGTCATTTACCCTGATCGACGAGCACGAGTTCCTGACGGATCTCCGAAAATTCCGCGCGGTTTGACGCGAGAGAACGCGCGTTGCGAAAGCGCGGCTCGCGCTTAAGTTCGCGAGTCATGGCCACGGTCAGCGGGCGGGCAGAAGAGCGCTTCGGGTCGCGTCACGGTAAGCACGAGCACTCGTTCAAGTGGCTGGTCGTCGGTATCGCGCTCGCGGTCCTGCTCGGCGGCGTGCTCTTCGTCCTCACCTCGGAGTCCGCCTTCGAAGCGGACCACCCCGTGCGCCGCTTCTTCGGCGCCACGCTGAAGTTCTTCGGCGAGCAGCCTTTCACGCTCTTGTTCCTGACGCTCGCGGGCGGCTACGTGATCGCGAAGCTGAAGGTGAAGGGGATCACGCTCGGCGCCACGGCCGGGACGCTGATGCTGGCTCTCGGCGTGAGCCTCTGGGCCAGCGCGGCGCACGGTATCGAGTTCAAGCTGCCGGACTTCACGGGCTCGTTGTTCTTCAATCTGTTCATGTTCGCGGTCGGCATGAAGGTCGGCCCGCAGTTCTTGGTGGGACTCCACCGCGGCGCCAAGGACTTCATCATCCTGTCGGTCTTCGTCCCGCTCCTCGCCACCGCGATGATGTTCGGCATGCGAGCGCTCGTCGACATGCCGCCCGGCATCGTCGTCGGGATCTTCGCCGGCTCCAACACGGCGACGCCCGGCCTCGGCGCGGCGCAGGCAGCGTTCGCGAGCGGCGCGGCCAAGCACGCGGGCGACATCGCTCAGGCGACCGGCAACATGGCGACCGCGTTCGCTTTCGGGTACTGCATCAGCACCGTACTCTTCGTGGTGATGCTGAAGGCGCTCCCGCGCCTCTTCAAGCGTGACGCCGTGGCGGAAGGCCGGAAGTTCGAGCGCGAGATCTCACCGGACGGCACGGTTTTGCCCGGGTCTTCGGCGGGGTTGGAGACGGGCGCGCTGCCGGTCAAGCGTCGCACCTATCGCATCGAGGTGCCGAACGCGGTGGGCCACAGCCTCGGCGAGCTCCGGGTAGCGTTCCCCGACCTCGACATCGAGAGCGTGGTCCGCGACGACCAGCCGATTCCTTGCAAGGACGAAACGGTACTCGAGCTGGGGGACGAGATCGCGGTGTTCGGACCGGTGGCGAAGCTCATCACCTTGACTGACCGCCTCGGACCGGAGATCGACAGCCGTCACGTCCCGCCGATGGAGCTCGAGACCGTCGAAGCCGTGCTCAAGGACGAGACGATCGCGGGGAGGAAGCTCGGCTCGCTCGCGAAGGACGTGGGGCACGGCCTGTACCTGAACGCGCTCTTCCGCGGCGGCGAGCACATCCCGCGCGGCCCCGGCATCGTCGTTCAAAAGGGCGACGTCTTTCGAGTGACGGGCAGCCCGGAGCGCATCGCGGAGCTCGAGACGAAGGGAGCTCACATCCTCAGGTCCACGACCGCCACCGACATCCTCACCTTGTGTCTCGGCCTCGCCCTCGGCGGATTCATCGGCGGTCTCGCGCTCCCCATCGGCGGCATCAAGTTCAGCCTCGGCTCGGTGGCGCTCCTGCTCGTGGGCGTCGCCTTCAGCGCGCTGCGCACTCGAAACCCCGCGCTCGGCGGTCCGTTTCCGGAGCCTGCGCGGCAGCTCTTCGAGGATCTCGGGCTCAACGTGTTCGTCGGCGTGCTCGGTCTGAACGCGGGGATGGGCGTGGTGAAGGCCATCGAAAGCGGTGCGATCGTCCCGATCTTGATCGGGTCGGCCGTGATCGGGCTGGTCCCTGCTCTCATCGGGTGGGTGATCGGGCAGTACCGCTTGAAGATGAACATCGCCGAGCTGCTGGGCGCGATCGCCGGTGCGCGCTGCAGCAGCCCGGGGATGCGCGCCGCGCAGGAGGCCGCTCAGAGCAGCGCGCCCGCCATCGCGTATCCGGTCACGTTCGCGATCTCGAACGTGCTGCTCACGCTGATAAGCTACTTGTTCGCGGCGCTCGACTGAGCTTCTAGCCGCAGAACAGGTACGACTCGAGCACGCAGCATTCTCCGCCGATGGTACAGGTGCCAAGCTTGTTCCAAATGTCTTTGGCGAGGCAGCCGAAGTCGCAGCCGAGGATCACTTCACCCCGCTCGACGTAGTCGTCGCAATAGCTCGAGGAGTAGCCGCCGACGCCCCCGTTTCCGCCCGCGACGCCGCCGTCTCCACCAGCGCCTCCCTCGCCGGCGAACGCGACCTCCGCCGCGGCGCAGAGCTCGCCGACGTCGTCCGTGTCGTAGGTCACCTTCCTGCTGCCGAACGAGCAGTGAACCTCCACCTCCAGTTCACCGCACCCGGAGCAGGTTTCTCCGCATCCGCCGGCCCCCATGCCCGCGAGGCCTCCGTCGGAGCTCGAACCCGCATCGCCCGCGTTGCCTGCTGCACCACCGTCCGCGCGAGCCCCGCCCGAGCCTCCGCCGGCTTCTCCTGCAGCGCCGCCGTCCGCCCCAGTGCCTCCCGAGTTGGTGCCGCCCGACGGCGGTGTTTCGGCGTCGGAGCTCGAACCGCACGCTGACGCGAGCTGAATGGCGAGAGGCAGCAGCGAGAGGCCGACTGCTGCTCTGAGACTTTGATTCGATGATTTTCCTACCCTGACCCTGACCTTGCCCATACGCGCAACGTATCCCGGACGGGTGGCGATGTTCCATCGCGAAGTTCGAACGCCCCCTCACACCCACGAGTTCTCCTCGGAACGGGATCCAACTTGCCTCGCGACGCTGCCGTCGCGGCGTCGCCGAACGCGACGTGCGCGCTCGAGGATCTACTTAGGGCACGCTGCGTGCAAACACCCTTGGCGGCTTTTTCGCCGAGAAAGGGTCGACCATGCAAACTGGAAGCATCGCGGCGCTGAGCGAGCTCAGCCCCTTCGAGCTCAAAGACGAGCTCATCACGTACGCCAAGGACTTCTCGCAGCACAAGTCGGCGACGCACGCGTTCTTGAACGCGGGCCGGGGTAACCCGAACTGGGTAGCGACGACACCGCGCGAGGCGTTCTTCACGTTCGGGCAGTTCTGTCTCGAGGAGTCGAAGCGGATCTGGGACGAGCCGAACCTGGGCGGAATGCCTCACGCCGAGGGCGTGGCCGATCGGCTTCGCAAGTTCTTGGCGAACTCGCCGAAGAGCTCGGGCGTCGAGCTCCTGCAGCGCTCGCTCGAGTACTGCGTGGCCGAGCTCGGCTTCGACGAGGACGTGTTCGTGCACGAGCTCGTCGATGCCACGATCGGCGACAACTATCCGGTGCCCGATCGCATGCTCGTGCACGTCGAGAAGATCGTGCAGCGCTACCTCGTGAAGACGATGTGCGACGGTCGCTCGCCCGATGGCGAGTTCGACGTCTTCGCCGTCGAGGGTGGCACCGCCGCCATGTGTTACGTGTTCAAGAGCTTGATGGAGAACAAAATCCTCCACAAGGGCGACACGATCGCGATCGGCACGCCGATCTTCACCCCGTACATCGAGCTCCCGAAGCTGAAAGACTTCGACCTCAAGACCGTCACCGTCGCGCAGAGCAAGATGGACGACGGCCGTCACACCTGGCAGTACGAAGAGAGCGAGCTCGAGAAGCTCGAGGATCCGAAGATCAAGGCGTTCTTCGTCGTGAACCCGTCGAACCCGGCGTCCTTCTCCATGGACGTCGAGACCCAGGCTCGCCTGGTGAAGCTCGTGAAGGAGAAGCGGCCGGACCTCGTCATCCTCACCGATGACGTCTACGGCACCTTCGTCGACGGATTCCGCTCCTTCGCGGCGGATCTGCCGCGAAACACCATCCTGGTCTACTCGTACTCCAAGCACTTCGGCTGCACCGGCTGGCGACTCGGTGTCGTCGCTCTGCACGAGGACAACGTGATCGACGAGAAGATCCGCGCCTTGCCGAAGCGGGATCAGACGGCGCTCCGCAAGCGCTACGCCAGCATCAGCCTCGAGCCGGAGAAGCTCAAGTTCATCGACCGCATGGTAGCGGACAGCCGTGACGTGGCCCTGAACCACACCGCTGGCCTCTCGACGCCGCAGCAGGTGCAGATGGCGCTGTTCTCGCTCTTCACGTTGCTCGACGAGGGCGACAGCTACACCAAGCGCTGCCGCGCGATAGTGCACGAGCGCTTCCAGAAGCTCGTCCAGGGCTTGGGGGTCAAGATCCCCGAGGACCCGCATCGCGTCGGCTACTACGCCGATCTCGATCTCGAGGTCTGGGGCCGGCTCACGGTAGGCAAGGAGTTCGTCGAGTACGTGGAGAGCCACCACGATCCCGTCGAGCTGGTGCTCGCGCTGGCGCAGCGCTCGGGGACCGTGCTCCTGAACGGCAGCGGGTTCGACGGGCCCCCCTGGTCCGTGCGCGTATCGCTCGCGAACCTGGACAGCGAAGACTACGAGGCCATCGGCAAGAACCTGCGGGACATCGCCGAAGCCGCCGTGAAAAATTGGCGGAAATCGGGAGGAAAATGACCATGCGTCAGGTATTTCGTGTGGCGGCGCCTGCGGCGTTGGCGCTTCTATTTACCCTTGGGGGTAGCGTTCCCTCCGCGCCCGCGCAGCAGCAGCAGCGGGCGGAGCAGAAGCAGAAGGTGCCCGTGAAGATCCTGGCGACGGGCGGCACCATCGCCGGCGCCGGAGAGTCGAGCGGCTACGGCTACAAGGCCGGGTCGTTCAAGGTCGAGGATCTGATCAAGGCAGTGCCCAACCTCGGCAACCTCGCGCAGCTGAGCGGCGAGCAGGTGGCCAACATCGGCAGCCAGGACATGAACGATCAGGTGTGGCTCAAGCTCGCCAACCGGGTCAACGAGGTGCTCGCGGGAGCCGGGACGAGCGGCGTCGTCATCACGCACGGCACGGACACCATGGAGGAGACCGCGTACTTCCTCAACCTGGTCGTCAAGAGCGACAAGCCGGTCGTGCTCGTCGGCTCGATGCGGCCCGCCACGGCGATCAGCCCGGACGGTCCCGCGAACCTCTACAACGGCGTGGCCGTCGCCGCCGACCCCGGCGCCAAGGGGCGAGGGGTGCTCGTGGTCTTGAACGACGAGGTGCACGCGGGGCGCAACGTGATCAAGACCAACACCACGAGCCTCCAGACCTTCGAGAGCGCGAACCGCGGCCCGGTCGGGCTCGTGAACACCGGCAAGATCGCCTGGTTCGAGAGGATGGACAAGCGCCATACCACGCGCTCCGAGTTCTCGGTGAAAGATCGCAAAGATCTGCCGCGGGTCGACATCATCTACGCGCACTCGAACATGAGCGTGGATCTCATCCAGGCGGCGATCGACAGGGGCGCCAAGGGGCTCGTGATCGCCGGCGTCGGGGACGGCAACATGTCGCAGGCGGCGCTCGACTCGTTGGCGCAGGCCGTGAAGCGGGGCGTCGTGGTCGTTCGATCCTCGCGCGTCGAGTCCGGGCTGGTCCTCCGCAACAACGAGGTAGACGACGACAAGCTGGGCTTCGTCGCATCCGCGGAGCTCAACCCGCCGAAGTCGCGCGTGCTCTTGCAGCTCGCGCTCACGAAGACGACGGACCCGAAGGCGGTGCAGCGCATGTTCAACGAGTATTGAAGCAGCGCCTTTGGACGGGTATCCACTTCGACGAGGTTTCGAAGTGACACCCCCGGAAGTCATCAACGATCTCGCTCACACCGTCACGGACGAGGAGTGGCGCGCGACGCGCGCCGTGATCGAGGTACTGGCGGTGACTTCCGGGGCGCTCATGGGCTCGCTCCACGCGATCAAGCGTGACTTCGATCTGGTCGGCGTCACCGTGGTCGCGGTGTGCGCGGGGGTCGGCGGTGGCGTGCTCCGAGACGTCTTGATCAACCGCCCCGTCCTCGCCCTCGAGCGCCCGGAGCTCATGATCGCGGCGTTGTCGGCCTGCGCGGCGGGCATGGTGCTCGGCCACCGCACGCATCACCTCCAGCCGATCATCTGGGTGGTCGAGGCGATCACGCTCGGGCTGTTCACCGTGACCGGCATTCAGCGCGCGGAGGAGGTCGGACTCACGGTCCTGCCCGCGATCTTTCTGGGCGTCGTCACCGGCACGTTCGGAGGGCTGCTGCGGGACATCATCTGCAACGAGACGCCGATTCTGGTCTTGCCCGGGAGGCCGCTGGCCTTCGCCTCGTTCATCGGCGGCCTGACGTACTACGGGCTCTTTCTCTGGCTCGAGTTTCCGCGCGTGGTCTGCGAGTGGTCGACCGCGCTCATGACGTTCGCGATCCGGGGGCTCGCGAGCTGGCGTAACTGGAACGTACGGCGACCACACGAAGTGTTCCGGCTACCGCCGAGGGTTCGCAAGCACCTCGACCAGCGCTTGCGCGGGCTCGGGCGAAGGCGCGACCCGTGACGTAGCGCTCAGGTGTTGGTCCACCAGCTGCAGAACTCGTCGAAGTCGATTCGCCCGCTTCGATTCGCGTCGATGGATTCGAACGCGGCCGCCACTTGGGCGTCCGAGTAACCGAGGCCGAGCCCGTCCAGCATGCGGCCGAACTCGCCCACGTCGATGTGCCCGTCGCCGTCTCGATCCGTGGCCTGAAAACGCGCTCGCAACGCAGAGTTTTCCACGCTCTCTACGATACGGGAGCTCGGCGGTTCTCGGAAGCGGTTAGTGATGGAACCCGCTCCCTTCCTTCCGGCTCAGCGGCGAGGTCACGGGGTGGCGCGAGAAGAAGTCGAGCGCCTCTTTCATGTCTTTGACGAGCAGGGTCACGAGATCGCGGCTCACTCCGTGACGGACGAGCGCCCGCTGGATCACGAGGTCGCCTCGATTCGCCGGCAACGGGTAGGCTGGGACCTGCCAACCCTTCACCCTGAGGCGATCGGCGAAGTCGTAGAGGGTGAAGGTCGGGGCCTTGCCGTTGTGCTCGAGCGTCCAGCAAGCGCCGGGGATGCCGCCGCGCCCGTCGTAGAGGATCTCGAACGAACCCATCTGCGCGATCTCCTTCGCGAGGTAGTTCGCCGTGTCGGAGCAAGCGCGGTGGATGCGCCGGTACCCCTCCTTCCCAAGGCGAAGGAAATTGTAATACTGGGCGATGACCTGCCCGCCGGGGCGCGAGAAGTTGAGCGCGAAGGTAGGCATGTTGCCTCCCAGGTAGTCCACGTAAAACACCAGATCCTCGGGGAGCGCGCTCCGTTCGCGCCAGACGCAGAAGCCGCACCCGAGCGGGGTCAGCCCGAATTTGTGGCCCGAGGAGTTGATCGACTTGACCCTGGGGAGTGAGAAATCCCACTCGACTTCGGGGTGGAGGAATGGCGCGATGAAGCCGCCGCTCGCGCCGTCGACGTGCATCGGCACGTCGAGCCCGGTGCGCGCTTCGAGCTCGTCCAGAGCCTTGGCGATGGCCGCGACGGGCTCGTAGCGCAGGGTGAAGGTGAGGCCGAGCGTGGGGACGACGCCGATGGTGTTCTCGTCGCAGCGCCTCAGCACCTCTTCGGGGGTGAGCTCGAGCCGGCCCTTCTCGAGAGGTACCTCGCGGAGCTCGACGTCGAAGTAGCGCGCGAACTTGTGCCAGCACACCTGCACTGGGCCCGAAATCAGGTTCGGTTTGTCCGCGGGCTTGCCGGCGCTCTCTTGCCGCTTGCGCCAGCGCCGCTTCATCGCGAGGCCCCCGAGCATCGCGGCCTCGCTCGACCCCGTCGTGGAGCAGCCGACGGCGTTGGCCGCGTCGGGGGCGTGCCAGAGGTCGGCCAGCATGTTCACGCAGCGCTCCTCGATGGCAGCCGTCTGTGGGTATTCGTCCTTGTCGACCAGGTTCTTGTCGATGGCCTCGTTCATCAGCCGGTGAACCTCGGGCTCGACCCAGGTTTGACAAAAGGTCGCGAGGTTCATGCGCGAGTTGCCGTCGAGCATCAGCTCGTCATGTACCGCGGCGTAGGCTTCTGCGGGCGAGTGCTCGTATTTCGGCATGCGGAGCCGCGGCATCGCGACCGACAGGTCCGGGTTGGCGTAGATGTCGTCGTCGCGCTCGGCGCGCGCTCTCTCGCATTGATGCAATGGCATGAGATTCCCTCCCGAGAGCAGGGTTGGTTCGCGGAGCGGGAGTTTCAAGGTTCGTGGAGCCCGGCCGGGCTCGCGGGGGGCCTCCGGAAGCCTGAGAGGGCCGGACTCTAGAGGCCATGTCCGCCCGCGGCGTTCGGTGCTAGCTAGGCGGCGCCATGAGCCGAATCTACAAGTCGCTTCCGCCCGAGGGCACCCGCCTCGGGATTGCGTTCTCCGGT
>JAEZYO010000141.1 GCA_023419055.1 Pseudomonadota bacterium
GAGCACCACGCGCGCCGAATCCGGTAGGTCCTCGGCGAGCGCCGCGAGCGCGATGGCGCGAATGGACGGTGAACGCGCGTCGTACAAGACGACCACGCGGCGCTCGTGCGCGCCGTTCACCTCGTGGAGGATCGCGAGCACGTTCGACACCGGCTGCACCGAGGCGCGCGGATCGAGCCAGGCCGCGAAGCAGCGCACCAGGTTGGGATCGCTCGTCGCGAGCAACACCGTGGGCATCGTCTTGCTGCTCGACACGCCGACGCTCGCCGTCCCGATGACGCTGAGCGCGTCCGCCATGCCGAGCGGGTAGCTCGACGACGCCGGGGCTGGCAGCGCGGACGGCGCCGGGAACGTGTCGAAGTGCGCGATGAGCTCGGAGCTCACCACCTCCGACGTGAGCTCGTCGTCGAGCGTGGTCACCGGGTGAGCCACGGTGTCGGGAGCGAAGTCTTTCGGGTACGGGCTCGTCACGTCCGCCTCGTACGCGTCGAGCCCCACGTCCGGCACCGAGGGCATGGTGGAGCGATTGCCGCGCGCGCCGTTCGAGCGCGCCTCGAAGTCGCGCTCCGCCGTAGCGACGATCGAGCCGAGCTCACTCATCACCGAGCGCCCGAGATCTTCGCCGAGCTCCCGCATCAGCGTGAGGAAGAGCGGACCGTGCAAAAACTCGCGAAACTCCCCCGGGCTCACCGGCAGCGCCTCGAGCGCGCTCGCGTGGAGGGCCGCGGCCAGCACGCGGTCCCGCACGTCGGGCGCGACGACGCTGTCGAGCGTCTCCCAAACGACCGTCGGCAGGTGGCCGGCACCGGGCCCCGTCATCAGACGTTGCTCCTCGCGGGAGAGTGCCAGTGGCTCACGAATTCCAAGGGGAACCCTAGCTCGCCTATTGCCACACATTTCCCCCGATGAATAGTGCCGGGCTTTCGCGTTCTCGCACCCCGAAGTCCGCCCCAAGGCGCTCCTTGCACATTTGTCTCCCGGAGGTGTCGGGCGAGCTTCCTCGCTCCCCGAGTCCGACAGTGTTCCGAGTAGCTCTCGGCGGCTCGCTCGGTTGGGCTATACGACTCGAGCCCATGCGCCACGTCGTGATTCGCCGGC
The DNA here is from genome assembly GCA_023419055.1 of Pseudomonadota bacterium. Next base: position 1,099 of record JAEZYO010000141.1, read on the forward strand.
CCGGAAGCTACGAGCAACTGCGTATCGAGGAGGCACCGGATCCGGTCCCGCTGGGCCAAGAAGTGCGCGTCAGCACTCGCGGAATCGGCGTCAACTTCGCGGACTGCGTGGTGAGAATGGGTCTTTACCAATCGGCGCGCGAGCTCGTCGGTTGGCCGATAACACCTGGCTTCGAATTTTCCGGTGTTGTTTCCGCGGTGGGTCCGAACGTGACGAGCTTTTCACCCGGCGATCGGGTGGTCGGGGTGTCTCGTTTTGGTGCCTATTCAAGTGAGGTCGTCACGCCGGAAGCGCTGCTCCGACCTCTGCCGAGCGGTTTCGACTTCGCCCAGGCCGCGGGCTTTCCGGTGGCCTACCTGACGGGTTGGTACGCAGTGCGCGAGCTCGTCCGCTTGCGGAAGGGTCAACGCGTGCTGATTCATTCGGCTGCGGGCGGAGTCGGCTCGGCCCTCGTGCAGCTCTGCAAGCAATCCGGGGCGTTCGTCGTGGGCGTCGTCGGCGCCCCGCACAAGGTCGCGGTCGCCAAAGACCTCGGCGCGGACGAGGTGATCGACAAGAGCCGCGAAGATCTCTGGGCCGCGGCGGAGCGCTACTCCCCGAAGGGTTACCACGTCGTGCTCGACGGCAACGGCGCCGAGACGTTGAAGCAGAGCTACTCGCACCTCGCCCCGACGGGGCGCCTCGTGATCTACGGCTACCACTCGATGCTCGTACGCGGGAAGGCGCGCGCGAACTGGCTCAAGCTCGCGTGGCATTGGCTCAGAACCCCGCGCTTCGATCCGTTCACGATGACGAACGAGAACCGCGGTGTTCTCGCGTTCAATCTCTCGTACCTCTTCGACGAGATGGATCTCGCGGAGGTCGCGCTCGCGGATCTCTTCGGCAGCGTCGAACGCGGCGAGCTCCGCGCCTTGCCCACTCAGACGCTGCCGTTCGAAGAAGTCGCCGAAGCTCACCGCCGCCTGCACTCGGGAGAGAGCGTCGGCAAGATCGTGCTCACGCTGCCGGGAGACTGAGCTTCGCCGCCAGGCGCACGGGGCTGCCAGAGTTGGAGCCATGGCAGCCGAGGGGCCAAGCGGCCCGCGACTTACGAGGATCTACGAGCCGTTTCAGCGAACTCGATCGCGGAGCTCGTGGACGGGGAGATCTACACTCAGCCACTGCCAGCGCTGTTGCACTCGCGAGCAGCGTCCGGGATGAGCGAAGAGCTCGGGCCGCCCTTCAATCGCGGACGGGGGGGGCCCGGAGGCTGGATCATCCTCTACGTGCCCGAGCTTCATCTCGGGTTGAACGTCCTCGTGCCCGATCTCGCCGGGTGGCGGCGTGAGCGCATGCCAGAGTTGCCCGACGCACGGTACGTCGACCTCGCGCCGGGTTGGCTGTGCGAAATCCTCTCGCCGTCGACTGCGCTGTTCGACGAACGAACGAAGCTGCCACTTTACGCGAAGCACTCCGTCACGCACGTCTGGCTCGCCGATCCGATCGAACGCTCCCTCGAAATGCTCAGGCTCGACGGGCCGAGCTATCGGCTCGAAGGAGTTTTCGGCGGTGACGAGCTCGCTCGCATGGTGCCCTTCGACGCCATCGAGTTCGACGTGGGCGCGCCCTGGATGCGCTGAGCGAAGCGCCTATTCGCAAGAACCCTTCTCGGCGACCGTCGTCCTGATCGTGAAGTTCGAGTCGATGGTGTGACGCTCGGCGAAGAAGAAATGGATCGGGTAGGTGCCGCCGATCACGAGCCCGAACTCGCTCGCGACGTCGTCGAGCTTCACGCTGTCCGCCATGCTCACGTGCAGGCCGCCGAGATCGATCGCGAGGTGGCGATTCACGAACACCCACATGTCGTCGTCACCCTCGAAGGAGAACTCCTCCCCGCCCACGTACGTGAACGTGGTCTGGGCTTCGAGCGTGAAGTGGAAGTTGTGGCCGCGCCCCTGGTTGCCGAAGAGCTCGCCGTCGATGGGGAAGAACGTGTTGTCCGAGTAGACGAAGAACGCCGCCGGTCCGGGCTCGGCGGCGAGCTCGAGCTCGAGCGGCGACGAGAAATTCACCCCGGGGACGTCGCGGTACCACTGGTCGAACGTCTCCTTGCTGGTGATGCTCTGAATCGCTCGCCCGACGTCGAACACGGGCTTGTCGTCGGGCCCGAGCAGCGGCTCCACGATCCCGGGCTCGAAACCACCTCGGCCCGCGCGCTCGAAGTCCGGGTGCGTATCGTTGAAGTCGCGCACGACGGTGCGGAGCTTGGGCGGCTTCGGTTGAGGCGCCGTGCACGCTTGCCAGGCGCCGCCGCTGCACGTCTCCGTCCCCGATCCGCAGACGCTCATGCAGTCGCGCGTCACGGGCGGGACCTCGCAGCTGCCCCAAGTACCGTCGGTGCAGGTGGACGTGCCGTCGCCACACTTGGTCACACACGGCACCGTCACCGGCGGGACCTCACAAGCTCCCCACCGACCTTCGACGCAGGTCTGAGTTCCGCTGCCGCACTCGCCTTCACACGGGGCTTCGACCGGGGCAACTTCACAAGGTTGCCAGTAGCCGTCCCGACACGTTTGCTGGCCGACGCCGCAGGTGTTCTTGCACGCGCGTACCTCGATCGCGGGGCCGCATAGCTCGAGGCCCAGGAGCTCCGAGCGCGCGCCGCAGCTCATCGCCGCCGGTACCAGGAGCGATAAGAGGAGCGCGCCCGTCAGTTGCCTCGAGCCCACGGCGACACCTTACCTCAAAGTTCCTCGGGCTCGACGCCGAAGGCGAGCGCCTTCTCGACCATTCGCTCGTAGAGCGGGTCGGTTTCGGCACGGAACACGCCGCGACGCTTGATGTCCTCGAGCGTCTCGCGCGCTCCCTCCACGAAGCCCACCTCGCACCGAAACTCCGGAACGTCTCGCTTGGCCTTCGACGAATCGTAGGCGCCGTGAAATCCGGTCGTTTCCCGCAGCAAACCGAAGCGTTCGGGATCGTGACCCACGATCCAGCGAGTGGGCATGAACAGCACCTGGGCCTTCTTGCCGAGGGCCTCGGCGCCCTGACGGTAGAAGTCGCGCCACGTAAAGACCTCGTCCCGGGTCCCGTTGTAGGCGCGCCCGTACGTCTTCGGGTTCAGCACGGCGCAGGCGAAGAGCTTACCCACGTCGTCGCGGTGCGTCGCTTGCCAGAGGCCGAGCCCGTCCGCGCCGCACAGCACCGGGAGCCCCCGCTCGATGCGACCCCAGGCGGGAGTATCGAACTCCAGCTGATCGATGAGAAAGCTCCCGGGACCGTAGGTGCAGCTCGGACGGATGATCGTGGCCTGGAATGCGCCCTGGCTCGCCGCTTCTTGATAGAGCTGCTCTTGCCGCAATTTGTCCTTGCCGTAGTTGCTCGTGGGTCGCGGGGTGTACGTCTCGTCGATCACGACGTCGGCGGGAATGTCCGTGCCGTAAACACAGCAGGTGGAGCAGAACAACACCTGCTCGGTGCGCCCCGAGAAGGCCCCGATCGTCGCTTCCGCGTGAGCCGGTGAGAATCCGATCATGTCGATCACCGCGTCGAAGCCGCGCTCCCCGAGCGCCTTGAAGGCGGCGGCGTCCGAGCGATCACCGGTGAGCTGCTCGACCGACGGCGGCAGCACGCTCGGCCGCTTGCCGCGGTTGTAGACCGAGACCTCCGCGCCACGCGCGAGCAGGTGCTTCACGATGCCCACGCTGATGAGGCCGGTACCCCCGATGACGAGAACCTTCATGAGAGTGAGAGCTACTTCGAGTGGCGATCCGGAGCGAGCGCAAAGACATGCTAAACCGAGGCTCTATGGTCCGGTTCTTGGCGTGCTTGGTCGTTTTCTGCTCGCTCTGGCTCCAGCCGGGCGCCGCTTTCGCCCGGGAGCCCCGACTGTCGGTCTCCATCATCACCCTTGGGCCGGGCGACCCCACCTTCTCCAAGTTCGGGCACAACGCCATCTTGGTGAAGAACAAGCGGTCGGGGCGCGGGCTCGTCTACAACTACGGGACCTTCACGTTTTCGTCTCCCAACCTGATCTCGGACTTTTTGAACCGTCGCCTCAACTACTGGCTTTCGGTCGAACCGTTCGAAGAGCTGATCGAGAGTTACACCCGCCAGAACCGCACCATCATCGAGCAGGAGCTCGCGTTCACGGAGCCCCAGGCCCTCGAGCTCGCGCGCTTCCTCGCCGAGAACGCGCGCCCGGAGAACCGCCTCTACGCGTACGACTACTACACCGACAACTGCTCGACGCGAGTGCGCGACGCGCTCGATCGCGTGCTCGGCGGCGCGCTCAAGGCCGCCGCTCGTCCGGAAGCGAGCCAAAGCTATCGCGAGCACTCGCTCCGGCTCACCGCCGATGACCTCCCCCTCTACATCGGGCTCGATTTCGGTCTCGCAGGCTACGCGGATCAGCCCGTCGGCGAGTTCGAAGAGGCGTTCTTGCCCGAGAAGCTCGCGGAGATTGCGCGCCGCGCACGCGTGACGAACGAGCAGGGCGAGCTCGTGCCGCTCGTGACCGCGGAGAAGGTACACTTTCGCGCCGAGCGCCCAGAACCGTTGGCGAACGCGCCTTCGCGAACGCTCGGCT
>JAEZYO010000161.1 GCA_023419055.1 Pseudomonadota bacterium
TCTCCTGGGTGCCGCCGACGACGCCCGCGCCGCTTCTGCGCACCATGTTGCCGGAGTCGTCGTAGTAGAACTCGGCCACTGAGCTGCCGAGCGTTACCTTCTGGACGGCGTGGGGTTTGACGTTCTCGCCCGGCAGGGCCGCGTAGCTGTAGGTGCCGACGCCGTCCTTCTTGGTGATGTTGCCGAGGTCGTCGTAGTCGATGTCGGTGGTGACACCGTTGACCGTGTACTCGTCGAGGCGGTCGAGGTCGTCGTGGTCGAAGGTCTCGTTGAAGGTGTCCGTGCCCGACTGACCGACGCGCGCGAAGGCCTGCGTCCGGGCATCGATGTTGCCGTTGTCGTCGTATCCGTAGCTGATGTTCTGGAGCGCTTGGTTCGATGCCGTGCGCGTCACGAGCGAAGAGAGGTAACCGGTGAGCGCTTCGTAGCCGTACGTCGTCTGGACGCCGTTGCCGAAGGACTCGCGCGCCACGCGATAGCCCTGAGAATCGTCCTCGATCCTCCAGTAGTGCCGGGGCGATGCGCCGTCATCTTCCGTGACCGCGTCTAGATTGCCGACGGAGTCGTAGGCGTAGCGCACGCTGAATTGCGCGCTCGCAGGCGGATTCGGAGTGGCGGGATCGGCCACGGAGGGCGGGTACTGAACTCGCTCGAGCTGGTTCTTCGTGTTGTAGTCGAGCGAGGTCGTGAAGGTTTGGCCGGCGATGGTGCGTGCGATCGCGGTAACGAACGCTCGGTTGTCGAGCGGATCACCCGGCCGTGGCTCGTAGGTGTAGAGCTCCACGTGCCCGCTGGGGCTCGTCGTCTCGACTAGACGCCCGAGCGCATTTTGCGACGCCGGGCCGTCGTAGTCGAACGTAGTGAGGTCGTCTCCCGCCGTGAGGGTTCGAAGACGGCCGAGGTCGTCGTAGCTGTGGACGGTGGTCCGCCCTTCGGCGTCCTCGTAGCTCTCGAGTTGGTCGAACGCCGTGTACCGGTACTGCTTCGTGCCCGTGTCGCCGTCAGTATGGCTCAGCAGCCGACCGAGACTGTCCGTGACGAGGTCCGTGAGATTGCCGACTGAGTCCTCGATCTGACCGAGCTGTCCGAAAGCTTCGTACCGGAAGTGATTTGCCGTGCGGCGAGCATCGACCGAGCGAATCACGTTCCCGCGATGATCGGAGAACGTGAAGGTGCGATTCGCCTTGGCGTCCCGGAAACCTCGAATCGAGATTTCGTTGGTTTCTGCCAGCGCGACGCCAACCGGAGGTTGGAGGTTCTTTCCGCTCGCGTACTGGAAGCCGACGCTCGTCCCGTCAGGGAAGGTCTTGCTCACCAGCCGGTAGCGCTCGTCGTAGACGAAGCCGACTTTGCCCTGCGTTTCGTCGCCCGCCAGATGCGGCCGTGAGGCCTGAAGCATCAGCCCTCCAACGCGGTACTCGAACTCTTCGAAGACGTGCTTGCCGTCGAGCCCAGTGTTCTCGGTCTGCACCACCCGACCGAAAGAATCGAGACGGCGGATCGACAGGTTGCCGGTCGTGAGCGACTCGACCTCGATTTCGAGCTGGGCAGGGAGCTCGAGCGTCGATCCGGTGGCCTCGCGGTAACGAGTTCGCACGGTCTCGGCCGCGCTCTGGTATTTCGCTTCACGACCGAAGCCGTCAAAGAACCGACGCTCGCCGACGCCGGTAGGGTCGACTCGCGTGATCACCCGTCCGTCGCGGGGATCGACCTTGAGATCCGTGCGGAGAGGGCTGCCCGGCAGGTCCATGACGACATGCTCGGGGAAAATCTGGTCCTCGTCGTAGCCGATGGTGGTCGAGCGCTCACCCTCGATGAGCACGCCGTCCTGATCGCGCCAGCTGCCGGCGATCGTCACCACCTCGATGTTGCGGAACAGGTCGTCGCTGCGGTCGAGGGTAACGACCTGCTTCAAGCTCGAGCCCGGAGCAGCGTCCGGCTCGCGGATGACCGATTCGAGCAGGCCGAATTCAGGGTCGAAGACATACTCGGTGACCCGCGTCGCCTGGGGAAGCTTGCCCGAGCTGTTCTCCACTGCGTCCGTCACTGCCCGGCGCTTGGGCAGGCTGATCAGCCAGGCGTCCGCGTAGGCAGGATCGTCGAGGTATTGGAAGTCGATGGTTGTTTGGCTCGAGGACAAGACCTCTGCACTGTTGAAGCTGACGGGGTTCGACTCGACCTCCGACTGCGAGACCACATTTCCATAGCCGTCGGTCTCTAGATCGACCTCTCGCCGAAGGAGATCGAACCGAGTCGTGACGCCTGGTGACTCTGAAAGGGTCTCCGTCAAGCTGTCGAGCGCAACGAAGGGCCTCCCCGCGGTCGACTCCTGCACGACGAACTGGTTCACTCGTACGGCTTGTTGCTGGACGCGCTCCCTCTCGATTGGCGACTGTGCGAAGCCGCTGCGTTCGCTCCTACTCGTCACCCGACCTGCATTCGGGAAAAAGCGATAGTCCTCGTCGAACTCGTAGGTTCTGCTTCCGGTAGAGACGTTCCGAATCAGCGCGCCACTCGGTTCGACCTCTTCGACCCACCGGCGACTAATGCCCAGGAAGCCTCTGCCGTAGAAGCCCCGGTACGCTTCGGCGTAGCGAAGACGGACCTGGCGATCGGTCTTGTGTTGGTCCGGCGCGAACTCGTGTTTCAGGAAGTACGAGCTGACCAGGAACGGCTGGCGAGTCTGGCAACGAACGTGTGGATCGTCCCACTCCTCGCAAGCCTCGTACGTGCGGTGCACCTGGTTGTCGGCGAACACCTGTTCGGACTCGTACGCTACCTCGACTCGCTTGCCGACGCCATCGGTGACCGCCGTGAGCAAGTGTTCGCGACCGAACTCGCCGTAGCTCACGACGAGCGCCCCGTTGCTGTCGATTTGTAGCAGATCGACGCTGCCGTCGCCGTCTGCGTCCGCGAGTGTGTGTGTCGGCAGCATGCCAACCTTGCCGTCGCTGCCCGTCCCCGAAGGATGCGGCACCGCGGGCTGCGGGAACATCTGCAGACTGCTCGGATCGAACGGCGCGGGATCCATGACGAGCGAGGGCTGTGCCCACGAATCGAGTGTGCAGCCGGCTTCGGTGCAGATCGTGCCGCGTCCGAGCACGGTCCGGTCGAACTGCCACACTTGACTCTTGCCCGGGAACTCGCCGTCGAGGCGTTCAATGGGCCGCAGCAAGTCCTGGTAGCCGTCACCGTTGTAGTCGATGGCCAACGAGTTCTTGATGCTGTAGGCCGTGGGGCGAGTGACATCGTTCAGGAACTCGACGTCGAACGAGCCATAGGCAGGCCGTCCACCGTCGAAGTAACCTCCGAGGTTCGTGTAAATCATCGGAGTCGGCTTGCCCGGGTTGGCTCCGAGCTTGCTCTGCAAGACGAACACGTCTTTCAGACCGTCGCCGTTCAGATCGAGGTAGCGCACCAAGCCGGCTTCGTCCGCTTGCTTGAGCTCGATGCCCGGTAGGCCGCTGACAGGATGCCAGGCAACGGGTCCGTTGAACGGAGCTGCGTTGAACCGTGCCCATTCCACTCTGCTGGTTTCGAGATCGGTCGACCAGCGCAACACATCGTCAACCCCGTCCCCGTCGACGTCGAAGACGACGATAGGTGCTTCCGCCGTGCAGCCGAAGGTCACCCCGAACGAAGAGGCGCTCTCCTCGAAGGCCCCGTCGGCAAGGCGCCGGTACCACGCAGCTTCGGCGCCGGTGCAGAGAAACAGGTCCTTCAGTCCGTCACCGTCGATGTCGATGAAGCGGGGTGCGAGGTTCCCGTCGACCAGAACGTCCAAGATCCTGAAAGGGACGGCGTAGAACGGGCTTGAACCCCAACCGCTCGCATACACGTCGAAGGTCACGTTCTTGTAGGAGCAGGGGTCGAGGATGTCGTCTCGGCCGTCGTTATCCCAGTCGAAGACCGTTTGCTGAGAGGGACATCCTCGAATGCCCGCCTGCATCACCGTGTAAGGCTCGCCAGTCCGGCTGCCCGTGGCGCGGTAGAGCATCCAGACGTGCGCCCTACCGGTAGTACTGGTCGCGACCTCTTGGTTGACCAGAAAGTCGTCCCGGCCATCCCCGTTCTGGTCGAGCACGATCCAGGGCGACGGTTCGAAAGTGCCGGCGACGTTGTTCATCGGCGTGAGCGTCGAGAGGTTCTTGACGGTCACCTCTCCCCCGGCGAAACCTTGCCGGTCCGCGTACTCGAACGTCGTCGGAGGCTTGCAGGTCGAGATCCCCCTGTAGGCGCATTCTTCGATGCTCTCGAGGCGACTGATTCCGGGGTCGGGGATCTGCGCGCCGGGGGCGCCGAGCGGCGCTTGCTCGTAATGGAGGTCGTAGGTGCGAGCCGTGACGCCAGCCAGCTCGGTGGAGATCTGGTAGAGGAGCTTCGAGCGCGCTACCCGGGCGCCACCGCGGCTGTAACCGTTCATATAGTCGGGGCGCGCGTCGACATAGTGAAACTTGACGAGTCGACTGTGCGGCGCAGCTTCCACGTCACCTCGCTCTAGGCCACCGTACGCAATCGAATCGAGCCAGAACTCGACCGTCTGAATGGTCGGGGTGACTCCCGCAGCTTGACCATCTGCGTTCTCGAACTTCCCGTATTCGTACGAGATATGGTTCCCGACTCGGTCCTCGACCTTCGCGAGCGCCCAGGCGCGCACCAGGCCGATTGACTTGTCGCGGTACAGACGCGATCGCGGCGTGTGGCCGTACGTGAAGATGCGCCCATCCTTCCTGAAGACCCGAAAGTAGAGCTCGCCATCGTCGTCGAGCGCGTAGATCTTAGAGAAGGTGTCGATTTCGGTGCGGTACTCGGCGAACGTACCGAAGTGCGTGCCAGAGATCAGGACGAGCGGCTGTCCGTCGAGGCATAGCTGATCCTCGGTGTTGTACTGGACCGGCATCGCCCAGTCGCTGATCGCAAAGATCTTCGGGCAGCGACTGATGCTGGATAGCCCTTCGAGCGACCAGCCCACGCCCAGCGGGCCGTTGCCACTCTTCGACGTGTATGAGAGGGAGAGCTCGGGCTCGAGACCGCGTCCAGGCGGGACAGCGATCGGCACGGTGTAGGTCGCGGAGCCTTCACTGTTCACCGCGAACGAACCGGCGAGGGCGCCAGCGGCATCGAGCTCGAGTTCGTCATAAGGCAGGAGCGGCGGCACTTGGAGCACCGCGCCCGTCTGGCGCTCGAGCGATTCGAGGACCAGCTCTTCATCGCCAAAGGCGTCGACACACTTGCCCTGAACACAAGCGCTTTCGGCTCCGCAGTCCGATCCGCAAGCGATGCCGTAGCTCGGGTCGTCGCCACACTCCCGATTCGCGCAAACGTCGGCAGGCACCTGCGGGCAGAGACCGCAAGTGTCTGACGTTCCCCCACAGGGCTGCCGAGTGGGGTTCGGGTCCAAACAAGCCTGGGGCAGGCACACATTGAGCTCGGGCTCGAGACCGACACGCCAGCCCGCAGCTCGTAAGCAGGCGTAACCCGCCTCGCAATCGGCATCGATCCGGCAACCTGGCTCGCGAGGACCGCAGAACCCGACACACTTTCCACCGCAGCCGTTGCCAGGGTCGTCTCCACACTGCTTGTTCTCGCAGCTGGGCGTGCAGGCGCACTCACCGCAGAGATCGGTCCTCTTCCCACAGGCAGTGAGCGCCGGGTCAGTCGTACAGGCCGGGGGCAGGCAGACGTTCTGCGCGAGCGCACCGTGCATCGGCCCCTGCCCGATCGCGCATTGCTCATTACCCGGGCAGTCCGCGTCGGCCTCGCATTCGACGAAGGGCTCACAGGCTCCGCAAGGCGCGCCGGCATAGCCACAGCCGGTGCCGAAGCGGTTCTGACTGCAGGCCACCGGCTCGCAGGTTCGGGTACCACGCGCTTTTCGGTGATGGGGCCCATTCGCTTCCGGCGGGCACACCATGCCCGCCTCGCAATCGTCGTCGGACGTGCACGATCCTTCTCCGCCGTCACAGGGACAGAGGCCATCGCAGGTGTCGGAGTTCGGGTCGCAGAAGTTCTCTGGCTCTAGCGGCTCGTGGGTGATCGTCGTGTTCTGATGAGCGATGACGCGATTGCCGTAGAATGCACCTCGATGACCGAGGGTCGTCGTGGAAAGGTCAATCAGCCCGCGCGGCGCCACGACGATGCCGTGGAACGCACTCTCGGCCCAGAACGCACCATTCGCGACTCCGAACAGGACGTTGCGCGCGGTGGGGTCCGCGTACTCGTTGGTTCCGCGGAATTGCACCGCGTCCTTCACATAGATCGAGATCGGGCCGCTGTTCTGAAGCTCGAGGACAGCCTGCGGATCGACGACGAGAGACTTGAAGTAATAGGTGGAACCGGCGCTCAGTCTGAGGCGTGCGCGCGATTTCACGTAGACGTCGCCCCAGGCTCCGGGCGAAAGCGTCCCAGTCGGCGGATAAACTTGGTCGGTTTGGATGTCGAGCGAACCCTGGCTCTGACGAGGCCAGGGGACCGTCCAGGAATAGCGGCGAGCGGGCGTCAGGTTGGCGCTCGATTCGGTAGTGCCGTTGACGACTGTGCCGGTTTGCACGTCTATACCTGCCGCTGCCGAGGCATTCCCATGCACGTGGGATCCGCGGAGGACGAGATAAGGCTCAGACCAGACGTTCTGAACCTCCGTGCTGACGCCTAGATCTGCGAGCAGCCCTGCTTGCGCCCCCACGGCAGATACCGACGCAAAAGCGCCGGTGGGCTCGACCAACTTGACGCCGTCGTGAACGCTCAGGTTGCCGGCGTACGAAGCCAGTGCCACGTCGTCGCGAGCGACTCCCCGGGGAACCTCGATCCAGAACTCGACCGGGTCGAAGGACGGCTCGCCTCCGGTACCGCCCCCACCCGAAGTTCCGCCAGCTCCCGCGCTGCCCGAAGCGCCGGCGGAAGCCCCGCTCGAGCCCGCACTGCTGGATGCTCCAGCGGTGCTGCCCCCGCTCGATGGTCCGCCGTCAGAGGTGCTACTCGAGCCGGAGTCCGGAGCACCTGCATCGAACTCGTCAGGCTGACCAAACTGAATGCGATCGAGGAGCCACGGACCCGCAGCGTCGCTGACGTTGAGCTTCACCTCGACGGTAAGGTCGGTGAACGCCGCGCTGAGGGCTTGCTTCTGCGCTGCGCTCAGCGGGAACGTGTAGCGCTGGTACTGCCCGACGTTGCTCGCTGTGAGCGCCTGCGTCCCGAGATCCGCATAATGCAGGCTCTGGGATGGGAGCTTCAGGCTAAGGTTGAGCGTGCCGAGCCAGTTTGGGTTGGGCGCTGGCTGCGGGTAGTAGACGTCGATGGTGACGCTATCACCCACCGTGCCGAGTGAGCTCAGCGCCGCGCTCGTGAACGTCGCGCTCTGCGTGTGCGATGCAGCCAGGGCGTGCTCGCCTTCGACGCGGTTTGAGCTGGCTGAGATCGTTCCCAGCGTGGTCTGCCAGTCTTGGCCGACCGCCTCGAACGAAAGGATGCGAGCGTTCGAGGACAGCGCCTCGTGCAGCATCCTCGTGTCGGCTTCGTCGCGCGCGCGATCCCCGCTACACGCGCCGAACAAACCGATGGCCAACAGAAGGAACGAGCGAACAAACCCGTGCGACTGGCCCATGAGGCCCTCCCTTGAGCTCCGCGCCCCCGACGGATGAGCAGCTGTGATCGGTCACGCGGTCATCGCCGACCAATCCCTGCCGCTCAACCCGTCCGGACCACCTGCTCCATGCGAACCACGAATAGGCTCAATCGATAACATGCGGCAGTGATTCTGTGAAGGGCTGGCATCGCGTTGTTGGGCGACGCTTCCAGTGGTGCGACACGTGCGTGCAGTTGACGAGGTGTACCAGCTTCGCCGGGAACGGCCTGCACGCAGGCAGCACTCGATCTGACAGTGGCAATGCTTCGACTTCCTTCACCTCGACAAGGAACCAACCGATGTCTCGGGATCGTCGAAAATCGTTCGCGTTCGCTTGCGTCCGTGCACGAGACCCGCGCCAACCACCAGATCGATGCGCGTTCTCGATTGGACCGACGTGATCGACGTCGAACTAGACGAGGCGGTGGCCGTAGCGGGGCACGCAACACTCCTCGCACGCCTTGAACGGCTTCAACTCGTCGAACCAGCGGGTTTCACGGTCGAGCCACCCGCACACCTCAGCGATCCCCTCAACGATCGCATGAGGCAAGACGCATAGCCTAGCGACAATGCGTCGCGAGTCGCAGCTGCGATGCGACGCGGGAATCCATCGTGTCGCCGACGCGTTGAGGAGGCATGAAGCTTCCTTCGTTGGAATACGACGCCGTCCACAAGTTCGTCCAGGATCTCGCTGGCGAGGTGCTTCACCCGAAGCAGGTTGATTCGCTCGCGCACTCCGTCGTCGGCGCGATCCACGCGGACACAGCGAGCATCACTGCGATCGGCCGCGCCGCAGCGCGGGCGCGAGAGGTGAGCGAGAAGCATTCGATTAAGCAGGTCGATCGCCTGCTCGCCAACTCCCTGCATTCGAGGTCATGAGCCACGTGATTCCGGTGCTCGTATCCGCGCGCTCGCGGATCGTCGTCGCGGTGGACTGGACGGAGTTTGCATCCAACGGGCACTCGACCGTCGCCGTCTCGATGATCACGGAGCACGGAAGGGCTACGCCGCTGATGTGGATGACGCTCGCGACCAAGAAGCTGAAGAAGCGGCGAGCTCAGTTCGAGGACCGAGTTCTTTGGCGACTCCGCCTCGCGCTCCCGGACCACGTGCACGTCACGGTACTCGCCGATCGTGGATTTGCGGATACAGGGCTTTTCTGGACGCTCCAGGAGAAGATGCGGTTCGACTACGTCATCCGCTTCAAGGCGGGTACGTTCGTCGAGTCCGCGGATGGCGACGCGCGGCCAGCGAGCGAATGGGTGCCGACGAACGGCCAAGCGAAGCACCTGCTGCAGGCGCGCATGACCCGTCAGCGCCGTGCCGTCCCGGGGGTCGTCTGCGTGAAGCGAGCCGGCATGAAAGAGGCGTGGTGTCTCGTGACGAGCCTTGCCGACGCCAGCGCGGAGGACGTCATTCAGCTTTACGCTCGACGCTTCGACATCGAACACATGTTCCGGGATCAGAAGGACTGGCGCTTCGGGCTCGCGCTGGACCACATGACGCTCGGCACGCCTGGACGACGCGATCGAATGCTGCTCGTGCTCGCACTGGCCACGATGTTCAGCGTCATCGTCGGTGCGGCAGGCGAGCAACTCGGCCTCGACCGCACGCTGCGAGCAAACACCGACGCCCGAAAGCGCACTCACTCATTTAGGCGTCTCCGTGCACACCTCCCAGAGCGCATGGGCAAGCTTCATTTGCAGGGCTTGAACGAAAGGCTCCGGTTCTACCGCTATCGCTCGGGGCAGCGCTTCACTCCGCACATGGATCACTGGTATCGCCCGAATGAGCGCCAGATCACGCTGCATACGGTGCTCGTCTATTTCAACGACGGGTTCGAGGGGGGCGAGACCAGGTTCCAGGAACAGCTCGAAGCAGTCGTCGTCCCTCGCGCGGGGAGCGCCGCGATCTTCCAGCACAAGCTCCGTCACGAAGGCTGTCCCGTGCGGAGGGGCACCAAGTACGCCCTGCGTACCGACGTGATCTACGAGGCGCCGGAGCCCATCGGACAGGTAGGCGCGAGCTTTCCCTAGTGCCCGAACACGGCGCGAAGTCGGTCGATGGTCCAGAACGCCGCGAGCCCCCCCATCGCGTACACGATGCTCGGGGTGAGCCACGGCCTCCTCAGGTGAAGGGGCTCGGCGAGGAGCCGCAGGGCGACCACGCCGGCGATGATGGCGAGCTGTCCGAGCTCCACACCGACGTTGAAGAACAAGAGGGACAGCGGCACATGTTTCTCGGGCAAGCCGATCTCGAGAAGGACCGAGGCGAAGCCGAAGCCGTGGAGCAAGCCGAAGCTGAACGCGACCGCCCAGGGCGCGCGCCCGACGAGCGAATGCTCCGGCCGCAGGCACTCGGCGCACACCAAGACGATCGAGAGGGCGATGGTCGCCTCCACGGGCGCCGACGGCAGGCTCACCCAGCCGAGTACGGTGGCCGCCAGCGTGACGCTATGGGCGACGGTGAACGCGGTGATGGTCGCGAGCAAGAGCTTCGGTCTCCGGACGAGCAGCGTCAGCGCGACCACGAACAGGAGATGATCGAAGCCCGTCCAGATGTGCTCGAACCCGAGCGCGGTGTAGTCGAGCGCCACCGGGGCGAGCGCTCGAAGCCCGGCGCCGGCAGGGATGCCGTAGACGGTCAGCGCCGGAGCGCTCGGTTCCACGACGCGCGACAGACGCGTGCCGTCGAGCCACGCGATGTCGACGAGGAGCCGCGTCGTGCTCCCTTCGAGCCAAGGAAACTCGATGGCGCCGACGAGCCCCGTCGTCCCGCAGTCGAGGATCTCGCCGCTCCGAGCGCACGAGCTCGGAAACACGACGGGGGTGGAGAGCTCTTGCAGCGTCGGGGAGCTGGCGCGAAATCGCACGAGGAAGCGCCCGGGCGTACTTTCGGCGAGCGTGAGCGTGGCCGAGTCGAGCGTGTGCCCGTGCGCCCGACGAGTGACGCCGAGCACGGCTGCCACGAGCAGCACCAGAGAGAGCCAGCGCGCGAGGGTTCGTGTCATCGCTCTTCGAAGCGGTACTTCTCGACGATCGCTCGAGTCGCCCGTTCGAGCTCTTGCTTCTCCGTCGCCGCGGTCCAGTCCGCGACGAGGCGTGGACGCAGCGCTTCGAACGACGGCAGCCCGCCGGAGACCTGCTTCACGCGCAGGAGCCACAGACCTTTCTCGCTCTGGACGCGCTGCCACTGCCCGACCGGGAGCTTCGGCACGAGGTCCGCCGCGGCGGGTCCGAGCTTCTCTCGAAGCTCGGCTGCGTTCGCCTTGCCGCCGAAGAGAGGGCGCCCCAACGATGTCGGTTCCTTGCCGGCTTTCAGCGCCTGTTCGAAGCTCGCGAGCTCGTTTTCAGCGCTGCCGCCCGCGTTCTCGAAGCTCGCGTATTCGTAGTGGTAGCGGCGCGGCGCGTCGTAGAGGTCCTTGTGCGAATCGAGCCAGGCCTCGAGCTCTGACTGCGTGGGCTCGCGCTTCGGTAGCTCGAGCGCGGTGCGGGCGCGGAGCCTGTCAGCGAGGGCCTGGCGGATCGCCGGATCCTGCTGCTCGAGCTTTTCGCGCAGCGCTTCGTGATAGAGCGCTTCCTCGCGCTTCCAATCGGCGAGCGCGGCGTCGAGCTCGGCGGGGCTCGGCGCGCGGCCGTTCTGATCGCGGAGG
>JAEZYO010000185.1 GCA_023419055.1 Pseudomonadota bacterium
CTCGAGGTCCCGTTGCCATTTCTCTCCGAGGTCGCGCATCGCGCTCGCCTATGGAACACAGGTCGCCGCCAATGGAAAGAAAAAAGTGGCGGAGTAGTGCTAGAGCCTCGCGTCGCGGGCGCCGAGCGGCTAGAGTCGCGGTCCATGATCAAGGGTATTCATGGACTCCTCTATTCGTCCGACGCCGAAGCGACGCGGGCGTTCTTTCGGGACAAGGTGAAGCTGCCGGGCTCCGATGTCGGAGGCGGGTGGATGATCTTCGATTTCGCCGAAGGTGATCTCGGGGTACACCCCATCGATCACGGCGGGACGGCGGGCGCGCACGACGTGTCGTTCTACTGCGACGACATCGAAGGAGTCGTCGCCGGCATGAAGAAGCGTGGAGTCGTCTTCACGAAGCCGATCGAGGATCACGGCTACGGGCTCGTCACCCATTTCGAGGTCCCGGGGGGCATCACCGTTCAGCTCTACGAGCCGCGCTACCAAAAGCAGGGCGCCACGAAGAAGGTGGCCGCCAAGGAGCCGAAGCAGGCGGCCGTGAAGAAGGTAGCGTCGAGCGCTGCCAAGAAGGCGTCTGCCAAGAAGGCGCCTGCCAAGAAGGTGCCTGCAGCGAAGTCGTCCGCCAAGAAGGCGCCTGCCAAGAAGGCGAGCGCAATGAAGGCCAGTGCGAAGGTGAGCGCGAAGAAGGCTCCGACCAAGAAGGCGCCCGCGAAGAAGGCCACGAAGAAGAGCGCGCGCTGAGCGCGTCAGCTCGGCTCGCGCGAGCGTCGAACCCTCCGGCACAAAAAAGGAAAGGCCCGGAGGGGGCTCCGGGCCTCTTCTTCGCGAATCGGGCCGAAAATCAGCCGGCGACGCGCTTCGTGAGGTCGATGACCTTGTTCGAGTAGCCCCACTCGTTGTCGTACCACGAGACGAGCTTCACGAAGGTCTTGTCGAGCTGAATGCCCGCTTCGGCGTCGAACACCGACGTGCACACCTCACCCACGAAGTCGGTCGAGACGACCTTCTCGTCGGTGTAGCCGAGGATGCCCTTGAGCTTGCCCTCGGAAGCCGCCTTCATCGCCTTGCAGATCTCGTCGTAGCTCGCTTCCTTCACGAGCTCGCAGGTGAGATCGACGACCGAGACGTCGGAGGTCGGCACGCGGAACGCCATGCCGGTGAGCTTGCCGTTGAGCTCCGGGATGACCTTGCCGACGGCCTTGGCCGCGCCAGTCGAGGACGGGATGATGTTCTCGAGGATGCCGCGTCCGCCGCGCCAGTCCTTCTTCGAGGGGCCGTCCACCGTCTTCTGGGTGGCGGTTGCCGCGTGCACGGTCGTCATCAGGCCGCGCTTGATGCCGAAGTTGTCGTGGAGGACCTTGGCGAGCGGCGCGAGGCAGTTCGTCGTACAGGAGGCGTTCGAGACGATGTCCTGACCGGCGTACTTGTCGTCGTTGACGCCCATCACGAACATCGGCGTGTCGTCTTTGGACGGCGCGGAAAGAATGACCTTCTTGGCGCCGGCGGCGAGGTGCTTCTCCGCGCCGGGCTTGTCGAGGAAGATACCGGTCGACTCGACGACCGCGGTGGCACCGACAGCGCCCCAGGCGAGCTTCGACGGGTCGGTCTCGGCGGTGCAGCGGATGGTCTTGCCGTTGACGACGAGCTGGCCGTCCTTGACCTCGACCGAGCCCTTGAAGCGACCGTGGACCGAGTCGTACTTCAGCATGTAGGCGAGGTAGTCGACCTCGAGCAGATCGTTGATCGCGACGATCTCGACGTCACCCCGCCCGATGGCAGCGCGGAAGACCATGCGTCCGATGCGGCCGAAGCCATTGATACCGACCTTGATTGCCATGTGTACTGATTCCTTTTCCGAAGTGTGCGGTAGTCGGAGCGACTTGTACCGCGATGGTCCTGCCAGAAAGCCGACCGGATGTGAACGGCCAGTTCTGACTTTTTGAGAGGGACGAGCCGGCGACGGGGCCGGCGTTCGGACCGGCGTCTGGACTCGACCCCGGAGGGTCTAGCACCATCTCCGTTTCGCTTCCGAAACGGGGGGACATCTGAGACGGAGAGCCGCGCGACTCGGGCTGTTTTTGGCCGATCGTCGAGGTCTCCGTCCGAAACACGAAGCTCGCGTCGCCTCGCCGGAGGCGCGGTCACACCGCAGCTGGAAAGAAGCGCTCGAGCGCCGCGACCTGCCGCAGTGCATCAAGAGGCGCGTCGAGGCGAGCGACCGGACGGGGCGACGCGCCCGCTGGCCCGTCCCTCGAGCACCGCCGGAGCCTCGGGCGGGCGGAGGCGAACGGAGCGGCTGGATGCGGCGCGAAGAGCAGGGAAGCGCGAGCCGAGCTTCTCGAGATCACGCTCGGCGCGAAGACGACGGTCTCGTTCTTCACCCGCAAGGCTACTCAGTGACGGTCATGAACCAACCTGTCGGTCAAACCTGCGCCGTGACGAGCGGCGCGGGCACCATGGGTAGCGAGAACCTCACCAACGTCACCGTCACGTGCGCGGACGATCCCGAGTGACCCCGGCGCTCCGCGCTTGGCGCGAAGTTCCGCGCGCGCGGTACGGCGTTTGCTCGATCGCGCGAGTGATGCGGAGGGCGGTCGTTCGGGCGACGTTACTGAGCGGGATCACGGTATTCGGACTGAGCTCTCACGCTCGCTGTGACGAGACTGCTCACCCCGGTGGAAACGGGGACATCGCACAGAAGCTCCAGAACCCGGTCGCGGACCTGATGAGCTTTCCGCTGCAGAGCAATTTCGATTTCGGGATCGGGATGAAAGACGCTTGCCGCTACCTGCTCAACGTGCAGTCCGTGATCTCGATCTCGATCTCGACGCGATGGATGCTGCTGTCGCGCACCATCCTGCCCGTCGTGCACCTCGAAGAACCTGCACCGGGGGGCGGAGCGCACACGGGTCTGGGCGACACTCTGGGCGTCGTCCCGGTCGGTTGAACGAGCCCCACGCTGCAAGGGCCGGCAACACCCCGCGCACCTCTGGCCGGGTTTCGACTAGAGTCCCGACCCACGGCAGGACACGTTGCATCTGGTACTTACGGCGGCTGACTCGAGAGACGAACTCAAGCGCGACCTCTCGCGTGCTTTTCCAGGACAGACTCGCGAGCTTCGCCCCGGGATGTTCGCGTGCGTCACGCCCGAGGGCCCCGCAAGGTTCCCCTTCTTGCCGTTCGCGCGCCAGGTCTTGCCGGATGCGCGCGAGGTGAGCGCCCCCTCCGTTCGCACGTGGGCCAACCTGCTCGTCGAGGCGGTCGTCGGATTCTTGCCAGACGAGGCTCCGTGGTCGCTCCACATTTTCCCCTTCAAGGAAGTCGTGAGCAGCTCGCGCATGGGCGCGCGTGCGTTTCACACTCGCGCCCGCGCCGGACGAGAAAGGCTCGAACGGCGCGCGGAGCAGCCGTCGAGCTCGGTCGGGCATCACCGTGGCGAGCTCATTCGCGAAGCCGTGGTCGAGCTCCTTCGCAAGCGACGCCGGCACCTCTTGCGTCACCTGCGGGAGGAAGCGCTGCCGTTCGCGGAAGACGAGGCGCTGGTCCAGCTGCTCCTCGCCACACCCGAGACCGGCTTTCTTTCTCTCGCGAAAGCGCCGCTCCCCTTCGCGCAGCGCCACGTCGTCTCTTGCTTTCCCGGGGGTGAAGTGGAGCTCGCTCGGGATCAGCGCGCGCCGAGTCGCGCGTTCGCGAAGCTCGTAGAAGCGGAGGCTCGGCTGGGCCGTCGCATCGCCGCTCGTGAGACCTGCGTCGACCTCGGCGCGTCACCCGGGAGCTGGACCTTCGTGGCGGCCGAGCGCGGCGCCCAGGTGATCGCGGTGGACCGGTCGGAGCTCCGCGCGGATCTCATGCAGCATCCCCGGGTTCGTTTCCAGCGCGGGGACGCCTTTCGCTACGAACCTCCCGCTCCGGTGGACTGGCTCGTGTGCGACGTCATCGCGAGCGCCGATCGCTCGGCAGAGCTCCTGTTCGAGTGGCTGCGACAGGGCTGGTGTCGTCACTTCGTGGTCACGCTCAAGGTCAGCGACGAAGGCAGCGCCGATACCTTGGCTCGCCTGGCACGCGAGCTACCGCCTCTGACGAGCGAGCTCGGTCTCTTGCGCCTCTGCGCGAACAAGAAGGAAGTTTGCGTTTTCGGGACGATCTCTTCGGACCAGAAACGTTCGCTCTCGACGTGAGGCAACGACACCGACACGATTTCTGACGGGTTCGCGGAGGCTCGAACAACAGGGTGACGAATGCCTCAGCTGGTTCGTCCGGGTTCGACTCTGTTAGCGCTCCCCCTCGTGCTGCCGCTCGCTTGCTCGGACGGCACGACGCCGGCGGGCGCAGCGGCGGGGACCGGGGCGTCCGCGGGCGTTCCCGGGGTGGGAGGCTCGGCCGGCTCGAACGGCGGTGTCCCGGGCGGCTCGAGCGGAGGAACTGGATCCACTGCGGGGGGCTCGAGCGGCGCTGGCTCGACTGGCGTGGGCGGAGCCACCGCAGGCGGCGGGACCACTCCGACGGGTGGGACGGCTGGCTCCGGCGGGAGCGAGCCCGTGGATTGTGCGCCGATCACCGCTGCCGGGTTCGCGCTGTGTGAAACGGGCGCGGACTTTTGTGGCGCAGTGTTCAGCGACGGGAGCGGCTGTACGGAGGTCTGTCAGGCCGCCGGTCTCGACTGCGAGCAAGCCTTCGAGAACCTCGACGGTGCCTGCGGAGCAGACGAAACATTACCCGCCCTAGCGTGCGACTCGGGGCACCAATCCGACTACTGCCTCTGCCGCGGCTCGAGCGCGGGCGCAGGCGGAGCTTCCGGGAGCGCGGGCTCGGGCGGCACCGGAGGCAGCGGCGATGGCGGCAGTAGCGGCAGCGCCGGTAACGGCGGCGTCGCGCCCGATTGCAACAGCATCTCGAACCAGCCTGTCATCGAGGTGAAAAAGGACGGCTCGGGCGACTTCAAGACCGTGCAGGCGGCGCTCGACAGCCTGTCGAAGTCGAACACCACGCCGACGCAGATCCGCATCGCGCCGGGCACGTACAGCGAGAAGCTCGTCGTCGGCGTCCCCAACGTGACGCTCTGCGGTCAGGCGGGGCAAGCCGCGCAGACCATCTTGACGTATGGCGACAACGCGAACACTCCGAACGGCAATGGTGGGACGCTCGGGACGACCGGCAGCGCCAGCACGAACATCTCCGCCAGCAACGTCTCCGCCGAGAACCTGACCTTCCAGAACAGCACGCCGCTCGGAGGCTCGCAGGCGGTCGCCCTGCTCGTCAGCGGTAACCAGGTCCAGTTCCGGAACGCCCGCTTCTTGAGCTACCAGGACACGCTCTACGTGAAGTCGGGGACGCAGTACTTCAAGGACTGCTACGTGGCGGGCAGCGTCGACTTCATCTTCGGAGGTTCGACCGCGGTGTTCGAGGATTGCACCGTTCACAGCGCCGCCGGCGGCGTGGCCGTGACCGCGCCCAGCACCGAGGAAGCGGTGAGCTACGGCCTCGTGTTTCTCCGCGGTGAGCTCACCGCGGCAGGTTCGGTGAGCAGCGGATCGGTCGCGCTCGGTCGCAACTGGCGCCCCTACGGCGCGGCGACCTACATCGACACGGTGCTCGGCAGCCATATCTCGGCCGTCGGTTGGGTCAAGATGGGCGACAACACGCTCGATACGGCGCGCTTCGCCGAATACCAGACGAGCGGCCCCGGCGCGAAGCCGACCGAGCGCGCGCCTCAGTCGAGTCAACTCAGCGCGGCCGAAGCCGCGGCGTACACGGTCGACGACATCTTCGGATCCTGGACCCCCACCTTCAGCCAGTGACAACGACCATCATGTTTTCTCACCCTTCGGTTTTAAGCGCGCTCTGTTCGTTGAGCCTCGGTCTCTCGTTGGCTTGCAGCTCGTCCGACGATTCGAGCTTCGACCCGAACGGCGCCGCCGCTGGCTCGAGCAGCACCGCGAGCGGAGGCAGCTCGACGAGCGGTTCTGGCGCGACGGGCGGCAGCGCTTCGGCCGGCACGGGCGGAGCGACAGGATCTGGCGGAAACGGAGGCGCTTCCGCGGGGGACGGCGGCTCGAACTCTGGTACCGGAAACGCGGGCAGCTCGTCGGGCGGATCCGACGCGGGCGGCAGCTCGAGTAACGGCGGCAGCGCAGGGACTGGCTCCGACAGCGCTGGTAGCTCGGGATCGGGGGGCAGCGGCGGAAACGCCGGCGAGGACGGCGTGGACAGCGACGGCTGCCCCCTTACGCTCGAAGGCTTCGCGACGCTCGACGCCGAGGGCCAGAACGGAACCTACGGCGGGCGCGACGGCGAGACCGTGACGGTATCGACGCAAGCGGAGCTCAATCAGTATGCGACGGCGGCCGAGCCCTACGTGATCCGTGTGCAGGGTGCGATCACGTTTTCTCCGAAGGGCACCGAGATCAAGGTCGCGTCCGACAAGACCATCGTCGGCGTAGGAGCGAGCGGCGAGATCGTGCAGGGCGGCTTCTTCCTCGGAGCCGGAGTGCACAACGTCATCATTCGCAACCTCACGATCCGCGACAGCTTCGTCGAGGGTGACTACGACGGGAAGACCCAGGACTTCGACGGGATCCAGATGGATACCGCGCACCACGTCTGGATCGACCATTGTCACCTCACCAAGATGGGCGACGGCCTGATCGACAGCCGCAAGGACACGACGTACCTCACGGCGTCCTGGAACATCTTGAGCGATCACAACAAGGCGTTCGGCATCGGCTGGACCGAGAACGTGACCGCTCGGATGACCATCCACCACAACTGGCTCCGCGACTTGAACCAGCGGAACCCGAGCACGGACAACGTGCTCCGCGCGCACCTCTACAACAATTTCATGCAGCGCCTCGCGTCGTACGGAAACTACGCGCGCGGCGGGACCAACATGGTGCTCGAAAATAGCGTCTTCGAGGACGTGAACGACCCGCACTACTACGACACGGGCAGCCTGGTCGCGATCGGCAACCTCTACACCGACACCACGGGACAGAAGGAGTCGTCCGGCACGAGCTACTCGACCTTCGACCCGCGCGACGACTACGACTACACGCTCGACCCGGCGAGCGAAGTCGTGGAGAAG
>JAEZYO010000234.1 GCA_023419055.1 Pseudomonadota bacterium
ACCTCGCGCGCGACGCGCGTCACCTCGCTCGCGAAGGCGTTCAGCTGATCGACCATCGTGTTCACGGTGTTCTTCAGCTCGAGGATTTCGCCCTGGGTTTCGAGCACGAGCTTCTTCGAGAGGTCACCGTTGGCGACGGCGGTGACGACGCCGGCGATGCCGCGCACCTGGGTCGTCAGGTTCGAGGCCATTCGATTCACGCTGTCGGTGAGATCCTTCCACGTGCCCGCGACGCCAGGCACGTGAGCCTGGCCACCGAGCTTGCCTTCGGTGCCTACCTCGCGGGCGACGCGCGTCACCTCGCGGGCGAGCCCGTTCAGCTCGTCCACCATGGTGTTCACCGTCGTGCCGATTCGGAGAAACTCGCCACGAATCGGCTTGCCGTCGATCTCGAGCGGCATCTTCTGGCTCAGGTTCCCTGCCGCCACCGCTGAGAGGACACGAGCGACCTCGGTCGAGGGGCGGGCGAGGTCACCGACGAGAGCGTTGAACGACTCGCCGATGGTGGCCCAGCCTCCTGCCCAGCCCTCGGCGTCGAAGCGGGCCGTCATGTCGCCGTCGCGGCCGACGACGCGCGAGAGCTCGACGATGCGCCGGCTCAAGCGATCGAGCCGCGTGGCGAGCGCGTTGAACGCATCCAACACCTCGGGGGCGGCGCCGTCACGTACGCCGAGGCGCGCCGAGAAGTCCCCGTCGGCGAGCGAAGACAGCGCCGCGAAGAGCGCTTCCTCCGGGCTCGTGCGATGGCTCGGGTCGGGACGAGGTCGGCCGTTCCGTCCGCCGTTCCCATTCCCATGGCCGTTCCCATTCCCGTGGCCGTTCCCATTCGCTTTGCCGTTCCCGGAGCGAGTGCCCTTGCCGTTCTCGCGTGGGTGCCGGTTTCCATCATTCTCGAAATGGGCCTCGCCGTCGTCGCGTGGGCTCGCACGTCTGGCCCGAGTCCTCACCCGGCGGACTGAAGTGCCAGTTTCGAGCTCCGCGAGCGTGTTCTTGGTTCTTGAACGGGAGGACGAGGGAACGGTGTCGGCCACGAGGACTCCTTCGGGTGGGGCGCCTTCGTGCAAGCGCTGCGCCGCGCTCGAATCACTGCCGACTCCCATCTGCGCTGGGGTTTTCTGCCGCAACGTCTGCGGAGCGTCGCGCTTCCGCGCCTCAGCGAGGCGCTTCGCCTCACCCCGGGGATGAAAGTTGCGCGGTCCAAATGGAGCCTCCCGGTGAGTCGTTCTCTACTAACCCACCGAGCGACGGCCCTCCGTCTCGCGGCTTCCGCTGTGAGCGGCGCGGAGCCTTCAAAGGGCCTGATTTCGCAGCTTTTTCGGGCGCGCGCCTTGCGCGAAGCGCTCCGGCGTGCTCGTATCGGGCCCTCGCACGCGGGAAAATCCGCGAAAATCGCAACAGACACGGCAAGGACGGCCATGAAGAGCTTGACCGATTACGTAGTTTTCAACGATTCGAAACTGGCCCAGCGCTACGCAACGAAGCGCATCCCCATGTCCGTGTTTTACGAGGCGTACTTCGACGGTGACATCGACCTCAAGGTGGACGTCGCGGAGTTCATCGCGAACCGCAACTTGTTCGTCGACTACAAGCTCACGAAGGAGCACTTCAAGTGGGCGATCACGAACTTCGTCCCCGAGGTCACGATCCACTCGAAGGCGCAGGATCAGCGCATCGTCCGCGAGCACTACGACCGCGGTAACGATTTCTTCGGCTGGTTCCTCGGCGAGCGCATGGTCTACACGTCCGGCTTCTTCGAGAACCCGGGCCAGTCGCTCGAGCACGCGCAAGACAACAAGATGCACCTGGTCTGCCAGAAGCTGGGCCTCGAGCCGGGGCAGCGCTTGCTCGACATCGGCTGCGGCTGGGGCACCCTCGTCTCGCACGCCGCCAAGTACTACGGCGTCGACGCCACCGGCGTGACCATCGCGGAGCGCCAGACCGAGTTCGGCAACCAGCGCGCCAAGGACTGGGGTGTCTCGGATCGCGCCCGCATCCTCTGCACCGACTATCGCGAGATCCCGCGCCAGAAGTTCGACCGCATCGTCAGCCTCGAAATGGTCGAGCACGTGGGCGTGAAGAACCTCGTCGGCTACTACGAGATCGTTCGCGACTACCTCACGGACGAGGGCTTGGCCCTCATCCAGTGGACCGGCCTCCGCCGCGGGCTTCGCCCCGAGGATCTCATCTGGGGCCTGTTCATGAACAAGTACGTGTTCCCGGGCGCCGACGCGAGCCTCCCGCCAGCCGGCATGATGAAGGCGATGGAGAAGGCCGGCTTCGAGACGCACAGCGTCGAGAACATCAGCATCCACTACGGCTGGACCATCGAGCGCTGGCGCCGCAACTGGCTCAGCAACCGTGACGCCGTGGTCGCTGCTTACGGCGAGCGCTGGTACCGCATCTGGAACTTCTTCCTCGCCTGGTCGTCGGTGATCGCCGAGCAGGGCAACGCCTCCTGCTTCCAGATCGTCATGAACAAGAACCTCGACCACTACGACCGCACTCGCTGGGTCAGCAAGAAGCAGGCGGTGCTCGGCGACCGCTTGGGGCGCATTCAGGCTCCGAACGACCACGCCTCGTCGCTCGCTTCTCGCCCTGCCGCAGAGGCCTGAGCGGACCCCTGGGGGCCTCGCACTGTCGGGGCCCCAAAAAGCAAAAAGCCCGATCCACTCGAGGATCGGGCTTTTTTCTTGGGTTCGAGGCTTCGGAGCCCTGCTCGCCGACGAGGGGCTACTCGCCGGTGATCCCGATCTTGGCCTCGTACACGAGCGCGCCGAGCTTCGGGTCCTTGCGGACGATCTGGTAGTCGTTCGGGACCTCGAACGTCACCTCGGAGGGCTGCTTGGTGGGAGCGGTCCCCGTGTCCTTACCGGTGATCTTGAGCGTGATGCTGTTCTTGGTTTCTGTGCCGAATTCGATCGGCACCTTGTGCAGCGTCACGAGCTTATTGCCGTTGCGCTTGATCGTCAGCCACTGCCAGTTACCCGAGGCGTCCTGCTTGAAGCGGTAGCCGTCGTGGTCGAACTTCTTGCGGGCCTTCGCCATGCAGTCGGCGTTCTTCTTGGCGTCGCCCTTGGAGGACGCTTCACACTTCTCCTCGGCTTCCTTCTTGGGGTCGGAGTCATTGAAGGAGAACATGAAGATCACGTCCGGGGACGTGACGATGTCCTTCGGAGTCCGGTTCGAGGTCGGGCCGGAGCTGCCGGTCTCCGGCGCCTTTTCTTCCGCCTTTTCCGCGGGCTTGGCCTCTTCGGCGGGCGCGCTCTCGCCCTGCTCCGACTTCGGAGCCGCCTCCTCAGAGGACTCCTCGGCAGGCGCTTCGGGAGCCTCTGCTGGCTTGCCTCCCCCACAGGCCGCGAGCACGAGACAGAGCAAGGAACAACGGACAAAGTGATGACCGCTTTGCATGGCGCCGCGGATCTACCATAACCCCTCGCGGTCGTGAAAGGTTCGCCTGACACCTCGCGTTCGAGGCGCTCAGGCCGGGCTCGGCGGCGATAGAAGGCGACAGAAAGCGGCAGTGAGCGAACAGTCATCCACCTCGGGCGCACCCGGAAAAGCCGGGGCGGACCTGCCTCGCACGTCGCTCCTTCCGATCTTTTTGATCGTCCTGGTCGACGTGCTGGGTCTCACCATCGTCATCCCGCTTCTCCCGCTCTACGCCGAGCGGTTTCACGCTTCGGCGCTGGTCGCGGCCCTGCTCGTCCCCACCTACTCGGCGTGCCAGCTGGTCTCCGGGCCCCTCTTGGGGAACCTCTCGGACCGCGTGGGGCGCCGGCCCGTGTTGCTCGTGAGTCAGCTCGGCACCTGCCTCGGTTTCCTGATGATCGGGCGTGCCGAGTCATTGTGGATGCTGTTCGCCGGCAGAGTGCTGGACGGTCTGACGGCGGGAAACCTGACCGTGGCGCAGGCCTACATTGCCGACAATTCGACCGTCGAGAACCGGGCGCGCTCGTTCGCGCTGATCGGCATCGCGTTCGGGCTCGGCTTCATGCTGGGGCCCGTAGCAGCGGCGGCGCTGTCGCAGTTTTCGCTGCACCTGCCGTTCTACGTCGCCGCCGGGCTCTCGGCGACGAGCTTCGTGTTCACGCTCACCCTGCTTCCCCGCGAGGCACGCTCCCCGGAGGGGCGGGCAGGGGCCGCGGTAGGCCCCGGCGGACGCCGGCCCAGCCTGCTCGCCTTCTCGCTCTACGCTCGCTACTTCCGCTGGCCCAGGGTGAACGGGATCCTTGCCGAATTCTTCTTGTACCAGCTCGCGTTCGCGAGCTTCACGAGCGGGTTCGCCCTGTTCGCCGAGCGGCGCTTCACCTGGCAGGGGCACCCCTTCACTCCTCGCGAAATCGGCTTCACCTACGCGTTCGGCGCCCTCATCGGCCTGCTGGTGCAAGGAGGCCTCATCGGGCGGCTGGTGAAGCGCTTCGGGGAGGCCAAGCTCGTGGTCTCGGGGCTCGTCACTCTCGGTGCCGGCTACGCCGCGCTCGGGCACGTGGAGCCCGTCGCCGGCCTGCTGGTCGCGATCGCGCTCGGATCGTTCGGGAACGCCGTGCTCAGGCCGGCGCTCACGAGCCTCCTGTCGCAGCTCGTCTCCAAGGAAGAGCAGGGGGGCGCGCTCGGGATCTTGCAGAGCCTGGCTTCGCTCGCCGCCATCAGCGCGGCGCCGCTCTCGGGCTGGCTGATCGACCGCCGGTACCTCGAG
>JAEZYO010000269.1 GCA_023419055.1 Pseudomonadota bacterium
GGATCGTACTCCGCGTGCAGAGCCGCCGCCCAATACCCCGAAGACACCCACTCGAGCACATGCGGCCTCCCAAGCGACATCCTCGCGATCATCACCCCACAACCTGGCCTCTGCCCCATTCCCGCACAAACACTCCCGATGACCAACTCATCGTTGCCAGCGGGCCACCAACTCCAGAGCCTGTCCACGCTCGCCTGCCCCTTCCCCAACAAATCCGACTTCGCCTCATCGGGCATCGCTTCCAGCAACTTCGCCGTCAACCCGCGATCGATCGTACTCCGCGCGTCGAGCCTCCGCGCGTGCGCCACCAGCAGCGAAACCTCTGCGGCATTCTCCGGCCCCGCGCAGCACCGAAACCCAATCGACCCCGACCGCTCCTCACGCGAGCGCCCCTGCCCATTGGCGCAGCGCCCCACGAGCTCCCCGTGCGGCCCGTTCCCTCCTCGCACCGTCACCAGGCCCGTCGCGTCTCGCCGCGTCCAGCGACTCGCCGTCCACTCGAAGGCACCGCCGTGGAGATCGCGTACCCCGAAATCGCTCCGACAAGCCACGCGCAGCCCGCTCGGTCGTAGCAGAGGTTGCGACCCCGTCGCGCACGCCTCCGCGCGGTAACGGTCTCCGTACTCGTAGGCGCGGTTCGAAGGCCCCTTGCACGCGCGCTCCCACTCGAGCTCCGTGCACAAGCGCTTCGATTTCTCCGCGCAGAGCCCCTTCGCCTCCTCCTGGCTCACGTTCGTGAGCGGGATCGCCCCCTCCTCGTTCGGGTAGGGGAACACGTCCATGTAGAAACCGTTCAGGATGAACTGCTCGCCCGGAATCTCCTCGTCCGCGAGCCTCGGAAACCCGTCGGGCGGCGTCCCCGCCACGAGAGCACCTCCCGGCACGTAAACCATCCCCTGCCGCGGCACCGGCGGCGCTTCCGGAGGCGCGATCGACGAGCCCTTCTGGCTCGAGGCGCTCGCCGACGGCGCCGTCACCGGCTCGCTGCGATCGCGCTCACGGCACGACACCAAGAGGAGCAAGAGACCGAGGCACGGTCCATGACGAAACATCGACGCGCCTCTCAGTGCTCGTCGCGCTCGCGGAGGCCGAGCTCCTTCATCTTGAGCTGCAGCCCCTTGCGGGAGATCTTGAGCAGGCGCGCGGCGTGCGTCACGTTGTTGCCCGTCTGCTCGAGCGCGCGCACGATGAGCTCGCGCTCGAGCCGGCTCATCGCCGCCTTCACCTGCTCCTTCAGCCCGTCGTGCCCGACGGGTGTCTCGAGCGAGTGGCGGGAGCTCGGCGCCTGCGGCATCACGTGGCCCCCCTCCCGCACCTCGACCGGGAGATCGAAGGGCGCGAGGCGCTCCTGATCGCAGAACAGGACCGCGCGCTCGATCACGTTCTCGAGCTCTCGGATGTTGCCCGGCCAGGGGTAGGCGCGGAGCAGATCCTCGGCCTCGTGCTCCACGCCGAGCACGCTCTTCTTCAGGCGCGCGTTGAATTTGGCGATGAAATGCTGGACCAGGAGCGGGATGTCTTCTGCCCGCTCGCGCAAGGACGCGAGCTGGATCGGCACCACGTTGAGTCGGTAGAAAAGATCTTCGCGGAAGCTCCCCGCCGCGATCTCCTTCTTCAGGTCGCTGTTGGTGGCCGCCACCAGGCGAACGTCCACGCGGATGGTCTTCACCCCGCCCACGCGCTCGAACTCGCTCTCTTGCAGCGCGCGCAGCAGCTTGACCTGCATCTCGACCGGGAGCGAGCCGATCTCGTCGAGGAACAGCGTGCCCGCGCTCGCGAGCTCGAAGCGCCCCGGCTTCGACGTGACGGCGCCGGTGAAGGCGCCGCGCTCGTAACCGAAGAGCTCGCTCTCCATCAGGTCCTTGGGGATCGCCGCGCAGTTGACCTTGATGAACGGCTTGTCCCGACGCGACGAGTTCTCGTGCAGCGCGCGCGCCACGAGCTCCTTACCCGTCCCGCTCTCGCCCGTGATGAGCACGGTGGTCGGCGTGTCCGCCACGCGATCGAGGATGGAGTAGAGCTCGAGGATGCTCGGGCTGCGACCGATGATCCCGTAACGAACGCCCTCGGGCGCCGCCGCGGCGAGCGGACGAGACGCGTCGCGCTCGGCGAGGTCGCGCGTGCGGAGCGCCTTCCGCACGACGGTGCGCACCTCGGCCTGATCGAAGGGCTTGGTGACGTAGTCGAAGGCGCCGGTCTTCAGCGCCTCGACCGCGTTGTCCACCGTGCCGTGCGCGGTGATGATGATGACCGGGATGGCCTCTTCCGAGGCGTGGATGCGCCGCAGGAGCTCCATGCCGTCGATCTTCGGCATGCGAAGGTCGCTGATGACGAGGTCGATGTGATGCTCGCGCAGCAACAGAAGCGCCTGTTCGCCGTCCTCCGCGGTGTGCACGTCGTAGCCGTCGCGCTCGAGCTGCGCCCGGAGCACGCGCCGGAGGTTGGGCTCGTCGTCGACGACCAAGATCTGCTTACGTTCCGGGAGCATCATCGGCCGACTCCGTTTGTCGAGCAGCGACCACGCATGACGGCTCGGGCGCGACGACGAGAGGGCTCGCCGCCGCGGCTAGTTGCAGCGAGCACCCTCGGCGCCCGCGGGGAGCAGGCTCGAGCAGTAGAACAGGGCGACTTTGCCATTTCCGGGAGCACCGGCCGCGATGATATGCCGCTCGCCGACGCGCGGCAGCACGAGAGATGCTCCGAGCTGGTCGTTCTCCTCGGCCGAAGAGATGAATTTGGCCTCCGTGAGCTCGATATCGCCGCGCTCTTCGAGGTCCCAAACCAGGACGGCGCCGGCGTTCGACTCCCCGCGAGCGGTCATGCCGGGGGCCCCGACCGCGAGCTCCCCGTCCCCGTCGCCGTCCAGATCGCCGATCGCCAGGGTCTCTCCGAAGCGAGACGAGTCGCAGCCCTCGATGTCGTCCGTAGAGCCGCAGGTGAACGAGCTGACCAGCGCATTTTCCGGGAGCGCCGCGAGCGAGCACACGGCGGAGCTCGAGCTCGGGAGCTCAGCGAGCTTCTGCCCGTCGAACACGTAGACCAAGCGATCGTCCGTGACGGCGAGATCCGGCGTCGAGTCGTCTCCGAGCACCACGCCCGTCGCGAGCGCGCGCCCGAAGTTCGACGAGCCGCCGAGGCAACCGATGAACTCGGCGTCGCCACCCACTTCACGGAACAGGTAGAGCGAGCCCGCGCCAGGCGCCGAAACGGCGTAGAGGCGCGCCTCTCCCGCGGGCCAGGCAGCGACCACGCTGCCGTAGGTCTCGGGGACCTCGCCCGGCGGAACGAGCTCGACGGGGTCTACCGTTCCCGGCGGATAGGCGAACGCGAGCTCGACGCTCGGCGCTCCGACGATGAGCGCCGGCAGCTCGGTCCCGTCCGTCGCGAGCGCCACGATCTCGGGCTGATCGGTCTCGATCGCGAAGTCCACGTCGTCCTGGTAACTCTCCGGGACGGGATAGGAGAACAAGAGCCCGTCACCGCAGCGCACCGAGACGCCGTTGCCGTGCACCGGCGTCTGGCCGATGCCGAGCACGAAGCACTGCGGGTGGCCCGCCGGGTCGTCGTCGAGGATCGCGCGCGGCATGCCGACGAACGGCGCGCCGAGGAAGCACGCCTCGGCGCCGTTGCAGTACTCCGTCACCGTCGCGTTGACGGTCGGATCTTGACCCGAGCCGAGCTCGAAGCTCGACGCGTTGGAGAGACCGACCGAGCCGCCGACGAGCACGGTGGAGCGCTCCGCGTCCGCCGCCGCGGCGAGCCCCACCCCGAAGCCGGCGCGCATGTCGCTCGGCTTCTTCAGCATGACGATGGGAGCGTCGGCGGTGACGTCGTCGAAGCGGCTCCACGAGCAGCCGGCGACGAGCCCCGCGAGGCCGAGCGCGAGCGAAGAGGCGAACCCGACGCGAGTCATCAGAAAGACCCTCCCACCAC
>JAEZYO010000287.1 GCA_023419055.1 Pseudomonadota bacterium
CGCAGCTGGTCACCAACGAATCCGGCACCCTGGTGCACCTCCAGCGCTTCGACCCGTTCGGCGCAGCGATCGACCCAGCGTCGAGCTCGAGCGACGGCCCGACCAAAAACATCCGCGCGGGCTTCACCGGGCACGAGAGCGACGTCGAAACCGGCCTCATCAACATGAAAGGCCGCATCTACGACGCGCGAATCGGGCGCTTCTTGCAGGCAGACCCGCCGTTCATGGAGAGCCCGTACTGGAGCCAGGGGCTCAATCCCTACAGCTACGTGATGAACAACCCGCTCAACCTCGTCGATCCGAGCGGGTTCTACACGGATCACGGCGAGGAGACCGATGTCACCGACTCGGACGAGGTGATCTGGGACGACACCTGCGACAACAGTCAAGGCGGCTGCGGAGGAGACGACGCGAGCGTGGACGACGGCGGGGCGATGACCATCGGAGTCGAAATTCTCACGCCAGACTCTCCGGACTCGATCGAGGATGTCAGCTCCGAAACGGAAGCATCGGACGGCGAAGGCGCCCAGTCGGACGATCAAGAGGCCATCGACGAGTACTGGCAGTCCGCTCACGCCGAGGATCAGGAGAACGCGGAGCGGGGCCAACACCATGCGCTGCCGACGCTGGATGACTTGCAGACGTTCCTGGACGTCACGTCGCTGGGCCTGGATGCGAGCGTCGTGGGAGCTCCCGTCAGTTGGGTGCCGGACGTGGCGAACGCGGGTATCTCGTATGCGCGAGGAGACAACGTCGGCGTCGGCCTTGCCGTGAGTGCAGCGCTGCCGGTGCTTGGGATGGCGGCTAACGGGATTCGCCTAGCGCGGAGGGCGAAGGGTGCAGGAGAGGCAATGACCGTCCTCTACCACGGGTCGGACGCTGTGAGTGTAGACAGTCTTGTGAAAAACGGATTGGATAAGGCAGCAGCAAGGAAACTCGGGGGAGGTGACATCTTCTGGGCAACATCGGAACACAACGTGGCGAAATTCTTTGCGCAAGCGAATCCGGCGGATGGGGTACCCTCGGTCGCCGCGCTCGAGATTCCAACTGCGTCACTTGAACTTCTGATAAAATCGGGGGCTGTGTCGATCGACCGAACTGGAGCGTATATGGTTAAGAACTGGTCTGCATTCAATAAGGCAGTTGTTGCACGAAGTGTGGTGGAGTGAACGTGTCGGAGCCTAGGTTTCCAAAAAGGCGAGAGGACGGCTCCTTTTCGCTTTTGATCCGGTTTTCAACATCAGATGAAACTATTCGAGGTCTGGTGCTGGCATACCTCCAAGCCTGGGTTCGCGCGAACCAGACATGGGTGCGCATCTGGCGATCCGACTCCATCGAAGAAGAGCGGTTGGAGTTTGGGCTGGAATTCTCTGAGAATCTTAGCGTAGAAGCAGATGCTCGACTAAAAACGTTGACCGTCGTTCTGGAAGGAAAGGCGACAGCACGTCGATGGAAGGATTGGGCAGCTTTCCTAGTAAATGATCTCAGCACAGTCTTTCCGGAACTTAGGTTCGAGGGCTTGGACTCCTGAGCTGAGCCATCCCATCATTCGGCAGCGTGATCCGTCGGGGCTTTCTGAGCGAAGAACTCGTGTTCACGGACGATCGTGTCGTAGGCGTAGATGGAGCCGTTCGAACCACTCGTCGCGCATGGTGGGTAGGCAGCGATGGTGACGTGCGCAATCTATGGAGCACGTAGCGCCATTCGCACGATCTCAAGCGCAGCCTGCAAGTCCCGCATGACGAGCTGAGCCGAGAGACGCAAGACGCGATAGCCCAGGCGGTGTAGACGCGCGTCGCGGCCAGCGCTTCGAGCTCGTCGGGGCCGAAGCGACGGAGATCATCGTAGAGCGTGTCGATGCTCTGTACGGCGCCACCGGCCAGGTGCTCGAACAGCGGATCGGTGGCAAGCCATTCGAAGTCGAAGACGCGCCGCGCTCCAACTACCGCGGCGTCGAGCAGCAACTGCATCTGGGTATGCATGGGGTAGACCACCTGCTTGCCCGTTTTGAAGTGGCCGAAGTCGCGCGCCAGCCGCCGTCCGAGGCCCTCCTCCTGAACGAAGGCGTTGAAGTCGACCAGTCGTATCCGTTCACGTAGCCGCGTCGTGACTGGAGGGACGCGAGGCGGGCAGAGTCGCGCGCATGGAAGAGCGAGAGCGCGAGCGAGTCGGACGGGAAGAATGGGCGAAGCGAATCGAGCGGTGGGCGGATAGTGGCCTCACGGCGAGTGAGTTCGCGGCCGAGCTCGGGATCAACGTTACATCTCGCCGCGCCCCGTCCTGACGGTAAGCGCGCGGTGTGGTCGAGTGCACCGCGGAGGCGACCGACATGGCGCAGCGCGGTGCAGCAGGATTGCGGCGAGAGCTCGATGGCGTAGCGGTGAGACGTGGCCGCTGCTTTCCCGCCAATCTGAGGCGGCGGGCGGCAGCGTGGCTCGCGGAGCGTAGGGCTGAGGGTGTCACCGTGGATGAGCTCGCGGCCGAGCTGGGGCTCGCGCCGGGCACCGTCCTGCGGTGGAGCACCGGCGCGGAAAAGCGTGGGACGCGAGCGTTAGTGCCGGTTGAGATCGTCCCGGAGCGGACGGCGGCTCGGACGGTGAGCGTCGTGTCGCCATCGGGCTTCCGTGTCGAAGGCCTGTCGTTGGTGGAAGCCGCGGCCCTACTGCGAGCGCTCGGATGATCCTCGGCACGAGTCGCGTTGTTCGCGTGTTCGCCTATCCGGAGCCAGTCGATCTGCGCAAAGGGTACGATGGTCTGTTCGGTCTGTGTTGGCGAGCTCGAGTTTCCGTCGAAATTTGAACAGCCCGAGCGCGACGGAGTCGCGGACGGGCTGTTCTCTGGTGGGATGACAGGTCAGGCGGCGGTGTCTGGGTCGGGCTGTTCCTTTCTGCGAGCGCGGCGAGCTTTCGCCTGAGCATCGGCCTCGCGAGCGCGGTAGCTCTCGCCTTCGATGGCGACGACGTCGGCGTGGTGGACGACACGATCGATGAGAGCCGTGGCGCAGGTGGCGTTGGGAAAGATGGTGGGCCAGTCGCGGAAAGCGAGGTTGGTGGTGAGGACGGTGCTCTTCTTCTCGTAGCGACGGCTGACGACCTGGAACAAGAGGTCCGCGTTTCTGTTGTCGAAGGCGAGGAAGCCGATTTCGTCGAGGATCAACAGGCCGACTTTGGCGTAGTGCTTGAGCCTTCGCTCGAGAGCGCGAGTCGACTCTTGAGCACCGAGATCGAGGAGGAGATCGGCAGCGGAGATGAAGAGGACGCCGTGACCAGCGAGCACGGCGTTGTGGGCGATATTTTGAGCGATCATGGTTTTGCCGAGCCCTTGGGCGGCGGCGAGAACGACATTTCTTGGCTCGGAGATGAAGTCGAGGCGGATGACGGACTCGACGAGGGGTCGGTCAATCTTGGTGGGCCAGTTCCAGTCGAAGTCGGCCATGGGTTTGAAGCGCTCGAGGCGGCTGCGCTTGATTCTGCGTTGGAGACCGCGCTGGGCGCGGTCCTTATCTTCGAGGGTGACGACGTGCTCGAACAGCTCGACGGGGCTCCAGCGCTTCTTGGTGGCGAGTGCGATGAGGTCATCGAGTCCGTCGGCTGTAGCGGAGAGGCCGAGGGAACGCAGCAAAGAGCGGAGGTCACGGTCAGTCACGACTTCACCTGTTTCTCGCTGGAATCCGCGACGTCACCGAGTCGGTCGTAGCGATCGAGCGAGTGAGGAGTGACGACGAGACTCTGAACGCGCGGGTCGCTCGAGAGGGCGATCTCGATGGGCACCGGAGCGCCTCGAGCCCGGCGACGCTGGTCGAGGACGTGGGCCACGGACTGTGCGGCGAAAGCACCGCGCTGGTGGGCTTCAGCGAGTGCCGCGTCGAGCTCGCTCGCGCCGAACTGATCGAGCAAACGAAGCAGGCGACTGGTGGTGCCACCGAGGTGTCCGCCGTGGAGCGCGACCTCAGCGAGGAACGGCTGTGCGGCGTGGCATGCGGAGAACAGGCGATTGCGCCCGCGATGGTCGCGCGCCTTCCTCTTTTCGGTAGCGAGCGCGGCGAGGTGGTGCTCGTCCTCCACCTGCTGGCGCACGCCCCAGGAGCGCTTGTGACGAGCGACCTCTAGCTCGCCATCGAGCACGCGTACGACGGACTCGGAGGCGACGAGGGTGAGCGGCTTTTTGATCAGGGTGTGCGGGATCGAGTAGTCGTTTTTGTCGAAGCGGACATAGGGCGTTTTGCCGGAAGAAACAGCTCGAAGCGTGTCGGTGGGGAACGGATGCTCGGGCAGCGGCAGGAGCCTTTCTTGCTCTTCGACGAGCGCCTCGGCGACGCGCTTTTCTGGATCGTCGGGAACGAGGCGCTGGTGGGCGACGCTTTCGAGCCAGGCGTCGAGTTGACGATTGAGGTCGTCGAGTGAACTGAAGGTCCTGGCAGCGAAGAAGGCTTCTCTGAGGTACCTGATCCGGCGCTCGACGCGCCCTTTCTCGTTGCCCCGGGCGATGGCGACCGGTTTGGGGGCGAAGTGGTAGTGACCGGCGAGCTCGAGGATGCGCGGGTGGAAGCGGATGAGATCGCCCTGCCGCTCGAGCACGACGCTCTTCAAGTTGTCGTAGAGCGCCGAGCGCGGCACCCCCTTGAACGTCTCGAGGGCCTCGACGTGGCAGCGAAGGAAGCTTTCGAGCGTCTGGTCGAGCGTGAAGCGCGCGAAGGTGGCTCGCGACCACGACAGCACCATGACGAAGCAGGAGAGCGCTCGCTCGGCGTTACCGACCCTGAGCTTGCCGAACGAGCCCCAATCGACCTGTGCCTCTTCGCCGGGCAGCGTGCTGAGACGGAAAAACGCTTCCCGAATCGGCACGGGACGAATCAGCCGGACGTATCGGCGAAGCGGAAAGACGCTACCTTGGTAGCCGCGAGAGCGGAGCATCTCGTGCAGGCGCGTCGCACGCAGGCACGGGTACTGCTCGAGCGTGGCGCGGATGAAGTCCCGGTAGGGATCGAGGATGCGCGCCTTGTCGCGAAAGCGGCAGTTGCTGAAGCGCGAGGTGTCCACCGCGCAGGAGACAGTGTCGCGGTGCAGGCCGAGCTCAGCGGCGATCGTGCCGACCTTCCAGTGCTCGGCGAAGAACAGCCTGCGGATGCGAGCGCGCACGTCTTCGCTGATCATCGAGCCACCTCCTCGATCACGAGCCGCTCGAGATCGCGGAAACTACCGAGGCCTTCGAGCCGATGCCGGCGTCGGCGGTGCGCGCCCGCGGGCACCCAGACCAGGCTGTATAGGGCGCCGCCGTCGTCCAAGAAGGCTTCGCGACAGAGTGTCGAGTCGCACGAAAGTCCCCGTGCGTCCGCACACAGCGCAGCGCGGACCGGCTGTCCCTGCCAGAGCGCGATCGCCTCGAGAAGCGTCGCGAGCGCTCTCGGATGCGCCGGGTCTTTGCGCAAGTGCGCCTTCAAGATCGTGTCGCTCGGCCCCTCCAGCGCCACGACGCGCGTTGTCGTTTTGCCCGGCGAGATCCCCATCCAGATCGATTCCATGCAGTGTTTCCTCGCGGCTCGGCAAGGCCGCCTCCGTGACGGCAGAGCGCTCCGCGACGGACACCATCGGCGCTGGGCCAACTTCTCGACTACCGATGTCCGTTTCTATTTCTCGCCGATGCGCGCGCCATCTGCGCGTGCGTGCAGAGGTCTTGATCCGCGCCGAGTGCTTCAGCCAGTGCCTCATCTTGGTCGCGCGGCGTCTGGCCGCCCGTGACGCGTCGTGGCGCCCGTCGGGACAGTAGTGGTGCCCCCGATCGCACCGCCGGCAGAGAAAGAAGGGGCGCCTGCAGAGGTCGTCGACGCACTGAATTTGCCGAAGATCGTCCACTCGCAGGGTGCGACCGCAAGGAACTCGGCCACCCCGAGGAACTCGTGCGACAACGCTCGCGTCGAACGCGCTCCACTCGCGGCGACCTGGGCTCGGAGCTAGTGACTCCGGGCCCTACTTATTGGTGCGGTCGCCGAGATCGTCCGACGCCGCCGAGCCCGGGGCCAACTACGTCGTCACGTCGGCCTGCTCAGATTTAGCCGCCTTTCGAAGCTCGCTGACAGGTCTGGTGAAGACGGGGCTCGGCCGCGATCCGCTCAGCGGCGACTTGTTTCTGTTCCTCGGCAAACGACGCACGGGATGCAAAGTGCTCGTTTGGGACGGCACCGGGCTCTGCATCTTTCAGAAGCGCCTCGAGCGCGGTCGCTTCGCGTCGTTGTTCCGCGACGACGGCAAGAGCGTGCAGCTCACCGCTAGCGAGCTCGCGCTCTTCATCGAGGGCTGCGAGCTCGTCGGTCGACGCTCGCTCTCGCCGCTCAGCGTCAAGCCAAAAGTTCTTGCTCTCGATCCCTCAGTATGATCTAGACAGAGCGTGGATCTGCGACGCGAGCGAGACATCGAGCAGCTGCGCCGCATCGCCATCGCACAGCAAATTCAGATCGAGCAGCTCCTCCGAGTGCTGCAGGCGAAATGCGAGGAGCTCCAGGCGCTCAAGGGTGATCCGGCGGAGCTCCAGCAGACGCTCGCGCTGGTCGAAACGCTGACGAAGCAGCATCAACAGGCCGTAGCTGCGGTCGCGGGCAGTCACTCGGCGGGCGAGAAAAAGCCGCGCAAGCAGCGCGAGGAGTTCGGACCAACCGAGCAGCTCAACCTCGTCACCGAGGAGCGCGTGTTCGAACTCGACGAGGCCGATCGCACTTGCCCGAGCTGCGGCGCCGAGCTGCACGTCATCACGGGCCAGTTCGAAGAGTCCGAGATGATCGACGTGGTCGAGGTGAGCTACCGTGTCGTCAAGGTCAAGCAGCAGAAGTACAACTGCCGCTGCGGCGTGGCCGTTCAAACCGCGCTCGGCCCCGAGCGTGCGATCAAGGGCGGACGCTACTCGCTCGACTTCGCGGCCAAGGTCGCGCTCGACAAGTATCTCGATCACATCCCGCTCGCGCGACAAGAGCGGATCGCGCGTCGGCACGGCCTCGAGGTGACGACGCAGACGCTCTGGGATCAGCTCGAGGCGCTCGCACGCCGGCTTCGCCACGCCGACGCCGCGCTGTTCGCGCATTCGCTCTCGAGTCCCGTCATCGGCCTCGATCAGACGAGCTGGAAGAGCCTCGACGGCAAGAAGGACAAGCCGTGGCAGATGTGGTGCATCACCGCTCCCGGCGTCGTCTGCCACCGCATCCGCTCCGACAAGGGCGCCGAGACGTTCAAGGAACTCGTCGGCGCTTACAAGGGCACCATCGTCTGCGATGCGCTCAAGACGCATGAAGCTGGTGCGCGCGATGGCCCTGGCATCCTGCTCGCGGGCTGCTGGGCCCACGTGTTCCGCAAGTTCGAAGAAGCTGAGCCGAATCACCCCGAGGCGAATCTCGCGATGGGCTGGATCGGTGAGCTCTACGCGATCGACGAGCGCGCAGGCGACGATCTCGAGCGCCGGCTCGAGCTACGTCGCACCGAGTCGGTTGCCGTGCTTGCCAAGCTCAAGACGTGGCTCTGGAGTCAGGCCGTCCTCAAGACGCTTTCGATCGGCAAGGCCGCTGCGTACACCATCGCCAACTGGGATCGCCTCACACGCTTCGTCGACGATCCCCGCATCCCGCTGGACAACAACGGCACCGAACGCGGCGTCAGAGGTCCGGTCGTCGGTCGCAAGAATCACTACGGTTCCAAGTCCAAGCGCGGCACCGAAGTCGCTGCCACGTTCTACTCGTTGCTCGAGACCGCGAAGCTTCACGGCATCGATCCGGCGCGCTACTTGCGCGAGGCCGCCCTGGCTGGTGATCGCGGCGAGGCCTTGCTGCCCTGGCAGCTCACGAACACGCCGAGCTGAAGCGGGCGGCGCCTCTACTACGCCCGCGCGCGCGATTCAGGACGGGGCGCCGCGAGAAGATACGGATCAACCCGCGGACGTTGTCGTACTGGAAGTGGGTCCTGAAGCGCGACGCGTCGTCACCTGGCGCGAAGCGGAGTCCTCGCCGCGCTAACCTCCGTCGCCGCGAGGCGGCGGTAGCGGGCGGCGGCTTGATCGAGATCCAGGCTCGGGCGAGCGAAACGTCGTGCGAGCTCGAGCTCGGGGGCGGACGCAAGGTTCGAGTTCCTTCGCGCTTCGCTGCCGAGGGTCTGCGGCGGCTGCTCACCGTCTTGGAGGCCCGATGATTCCGGCTGGCGTTCGCATCTTCGTCTGCACCGAGCCGCTCGACATGCGCCAGGGCTTCGACCGTCTCGCTCACACGGTGAAGAGCAAGCTCGGCGAGGACCCGCAGAGCGGCTCGCTGTTCATTTTCAGCAACCGTGGCGCGACGCGGCTCAAGGCGCTTTGGTTCGATGCCAACGGCTACTGCCTGCTCTACAAACGATTGCATCGCGCGGTGTTCGAATTGCCGGCTTCGAGCGGCTCGTCGTTCTCCGTGCAAATCGACGCGCGTCGTCTCGCTGAACTCCTTCGCGGTGTTGAGCGCGAGCCTCGACGCGGAAAACGTCAGACGCACGCAGTCGCTGCTTGACAGAAGATCCTCGGCTCTGCATGAAAGAGTGTCGTGAGCGAGAGCGCAGCAACGGCCATCGATAACACGGAGACGCCGCGTGATGCCGCTGAAGCTGCGCTCGCCGAAGCGCTCGCGCACCTCTCGAAAGTCGAGCACGAGCGGGACGAGTACAAGAAGCTCTACTTGCTGCTGCGCGAGGAAAACGAGCGGCTCAAGCGCGGCTTGCTCGGCCAGAAGGCGGAGAAACTGCCGCAGAATGACGCGCAGCTCTCGCTCGCGATCCTCGGGCTGATGCTGGGTGGCGAGGCCGAGAAGCCCGCGCCGCCGCCCGAAACGCAGGTCGTGCCCGAGCACACGCGGCGCAAGCCGAAGCCCAAGGCGCTGCCGGCGGAATGGCCTCGCGTCTACATCGAACTCGTCCCGCCCGAAGTCGAGCGAGAGGGGCTCGATGCCTTCGACATCATCGGTGAAGAGCGGCGCGCCGTCATCGAGCGCCGTCCCGCGTCCTGCGTCGTCGTCGAGGTCGTGCGCAAGAAGTTCAAGCGTAGGGCCGACAAGGACGCGCTCGAAACCGAGATCCAGATCGCCGAGCCGCTGCAGCTTCCCATCCCCAAGGGTGTCGCTGGTCCGGGCATGCTGGCCGAAACCATCGTGAAGCGCTGGTGCGACCATCAGCCGTTGCACCGCCAGGAAGCCATCTTCGCGCGAGACGGGCTCGAGATCGCTCGCTCGACGTTGTGCGGCTGGCACGAAGCGCTCGCTCTGCTGGTCGCGCCGTTGGTTCAGGCGATGAAGGCGGACGCCTTGCGGTCGCCGTACCTGTGCACGGACGCGACGGGCGTGCTCGTGCAGGCCTCCGAGGAGTGCAAACACGGCCACTTCTGGGTGCTGGTCGCGCCCGAGAAGCACGTCTTGTTCGAGTTCTCGGAAAAGCACGACTC
The DNA here is from genome assembly GCA_023419055.1 of Pseudomonadota bacterium. The sequence goes on from JAEZYO010000287.1 coordinate 9,436, forward strand.
CGGCGCCGTCGACAAGCCCCTCGCCGGCTACCAAGGCTACGTCGTCGCCGACGCCCACTCCGTCTACGACCACCTCTACTCAGACACGCTCCTCGAGGTCGGCTGCTGGGAGCACTGCCGCCGCTACTTCTTCAAGTCCCTCGCCTCTGACCCCGAGCGCGCCAAAGAGGCGCTCGCGTATATCTCCGCGCTCTTCAAGATCGAGCGGACCATCGCGGATGAGCCCCGCCGGAAGAAGGAGGCGACGCGAGACAAGAAGTCCCGCCCCATCGTGCGCGACTTCTTCACCTGGTGTCACTCGCAGAAAGCTCTCGTCCTCGACGAGTCTCCCATCTCCACGGCGATCGGCTACGCCCTCAACCAGCAAAGAGCTCTCGAGCGCTTCCTCGACGATGGCCGACTGCCGATATCGAACAACATCTCCGAGAGAAACCTCCGGCGCCAAGCGGTCGGTCGGAAGAACTGGCTGTTTGTCGGCTCCGAGAAGGGAGCCCTCGCCAACACCGTCTTCGTCTCCCTGATCGCCAGCTGTGAGCTCCACGGCATCGAGCCCTTCGGCTACCTCCGAGACCTCTTCTACCTGCTCCCCGACTGGCCCAAGAGTCGCGTCCTCGAGCTCGCCCCCGCCTACTGGAAGCAGACTCTCCAGCAAGAGGAAGCTCAACGGCTCCTCGACCAGAACCCGCTCCGCAGGGCTCTTCGCGCCTTCGTGCGCTGAACCAGTAGTCACGCCCCTCTTCTAAGCGCCCGCTCGCGCCCTCGTCACGACGCGGTTCGCTGAACGCTTACGACCAGTCCACCAACCCCCGACAAGGCACGATCATCCGGTCCGCGCTTCAACTGCCGGACATCTGCCCCGTAACCCCTCCGCGAGCGACGTCTGGGGCTCCGCGATCGGTGGGCCTACAGTGGCGCGCGCGAGGAAATCATGTCGGAGCAACCTGAGCGGAGGAACGGCAAGGCGCGCGCGAAGCGCTGGACGGAGGCAGAAGCTCGCGAAGTGATCGGCGAGTGGCGCGCGTCGGGGCTGAGCGCGGCAGCATTTGCGCGAAAGAGAGGGATCTCCGTGATGCGGCTACCGTACTGGGAGCAGCGTCTCAGGGCAATCGCCGGGGAAGAAGTGAGCTTCGTGGCGGTGCCGCTGACATCGACACACGCCGTGGAGGTAGAGCACCAAGGGGTGACGGTTCGCCTCCGCGAGCTCGGTGCCGAAGAGCTCGCCCGCCTGGTGGTCGCG
>JAEZYO010000303.1 GCA_023419055.1 Pseudomonadota bacterium
CGACGTCCCTGCGCGGAGCCGAGAACGCGATTTTTTAGAAAGCCATTCCCCCGACACGTACTCACCCGAGCTGAGGGCTGCGGCGGCTCACGCTGCCGTATTCGAAGCCTGTCACCGGGTAGGTCACGGTTTCGCCAGCAGCCGCTGCGGCGACCGCCAGGACGGGGGTGAAATGCTCGTCGCTCGGGTGCGCGATGCGATGAGCGGGCGCGCGCGTCCTGAAGTCGGCGAGCTCGTCGATCGCCGAGCGCTCGAGCGCGTCGGCGACCCAGGCGTCGAACTCGCTCGCCCAGGCGGGCGGCGCCGAGCGCTCCGAGAAATCCAAGCGGCGCAGGTTGTGCGTGAGGTTTCCGCTGCCCAGGATGAGGACGCCCTCGTCACGGAGCGGCGCGAGGCGGCGGCCCATCGCGACGACCTGATCGGGCTTGCCCGGGGCGGGCAGCGACACCTGGACTACCGGGACGTCCGCTTCGGGGAAGAGGTGCACGAGGGGGACCCAGACGCCGTGGTCGAAGCCGCGCTCGACGCGCCTGACCGCCTCGGTCGTGGAGAGCAGCGAAGCGACGCGCTCCGCGAGCGCGGGCGCTCCCGGAGCCGGGTACTCGACCCGATAGAGCGGGTCGGGGAAGCCGGAGAAGTCGTAAATGAGCCGAGGCCGCGCGCCGACTTCGACCGAGAGCGGTGAGCTCTCGAAATGCGCAGAGATGCAGAGGATCGCTTTGGGCTTGGGCAACGCTCGACCCCAGCGCCGGAGCGGCTCTCCGCGGGCGGCGTCGAGGGCCAGAGTGGGCGCGCCGTGCGCCAGGAAGCCGACGGGCAGGCGCGCCGCCCGTGACGGAGGGGGCTCGGTGCTCTCCTCGCTGGCTCGCCTCGCGCAGCCGAGGGCGCTCGCCGACAACCCGAGCAAGAGCCGACGCCGGTCGAGCTCTGACGCGCAGGGGCGAGATCTTTGCACCAAGGCCACGGAAGCATGCACCAAACCGGGGCGTCAGGCGAGATCGCGCGCGGTGCGCTCGGTTCCCACCCCGAGCTCTTTTGCGCGCCCAGCGGCGATGAAGCGCGCAACGTCGTCCCAGAGCGCCTCGAAACGAGCCGCGTCGAAATCGGAGTAGCTCGGGATCCAGTCGCCCGCCCAGGCCGTTCCGCCGAGCGATCCGAATTTCCCGACCACGTCGAGGTGGTCGGCGACGGTCGCGTGAATCAGCTCACCCCACACCTGGGAGTTGGTGGGGACGAGGCCGTCGTTGTCGCGCGCGGAGGGCAGCTCGCGGTACGCCTCCAAGAGCTTCGCCTCCTGCGCCGGCACCGGCGGAGGGATGACCCGACTTTCACCGCGCGAGACCACGAAGCGCAGGAAGCCGTAGAGCGGGTGCATGATCTGCGTGTAGAGGTCCCAGGTGCTGCGCAGCAAGCTGCGCCAGGTGACCTCGGGCGAGCGGGTGACGACCGAGCCGTAGCGGACCTTGGGATCGGCGGTGCAGGCGTTCAAGAGATCGCACCCCGCCGGGGTGAGCTGGAACAAGAGCGACTGATCTCGGCCGACGTGCTCGAAGAACTCGGTCAGGGCCCGGCGGCGCTCGTCGGAGAAGTCGTCGAAGAGCTTCTCCTTGAACTCGGCGAACGTCCCGCGCCGCTTTCCGAACGGATCCCGGATTTTGACGATGAAGTAGCCGAACGCCAGGGCGAGCCGCAGGAGGAGCCCGCGTGCGAGGAGCCAGATCAGGTAGCGCGTCCCCACTCGCAGCAAGCGCCGCCCGAACGCGCCGCTGAAGAACGTGGCGGCGGGCGATCCGAAATGTGGGCACGAGACCGTGACCAGGCTCTCCACGAGCTCCGGCCGCTCGAACACCACGCGCGTCGGGAGCGACGCCGTCGGCGCGAGCGCGAGGCGCGCGTCGAGGCCGCCCGTGGAGTGCCCGATGATGTGGATCGGCCCGCCACGTGTCGCGACCTCCGCCAGCGCTTCCACGACGCGAGCCGCGCGTTCTCGGATGGACGCGGTCGGCAGCGTCGTAAGCTCGATGATTTCGGCGTCGAGACCAAGCCTCCCGAAACTGCGCTCCAGCTCTTCGCGCACACCCGTGAAGTACGCGATGTCGCCGAGCCTGCCGAATCCGAAGAAGCCTGGTACGAGCAGAACTCGGTGCGTTTCACCTCGGGCTGCCTGTGCTTCGGACACGTCGTCTCGTATCAGCTCTCCGGCAGGGCTGCCGTCGGCTGCCGGGTCGACCGAAAATCCCGGTTGAGCCGAGCGCCCGGGACTGGACGGCGCTCGGGCGGGTTCGTGAGGAGTTTCAGGAACTTCGATCAAGTGCTGTTCTTTTGTTCAGTGCTCTGGTAGGGCTCTTCCAGTCGAGCCGGCCCGCTTGCAGCCCGGGCCGAGCTCGACGCCATTCAGAAGAGCGAGTCCAGCATGCAAAGCGATCTCAACGAGCCCGTTCGTGAGCTTCACCCCATGGCCGAGTGGACGACGGAGCGCGGAATGCGTGTCTCTTGCTACGCGATGCCGCTCGAGCGAGTGCCCGCAGACTTCTTTGCCGATCCGGACGGGCGCTGGACCTATGAAGAGCTGGCAGAGGCCGCGTGCTTTCCGAACGCGGGCGTCGCCATCGGAGCGCTGAGGGACGCGTTCAACGGTCACCCGGAGGGCGCCGCCGTCGTGACCCTCAACGCCGAGTCCCGGCCATACGTCGCGATCGTGGAGTGCCCCATCGCGTACGCGTGCGTCGAGGAAAGCGACTCGCTTTCGATCTCTGCCGCTTGAGCGCGCGACCGGAGCGCGAAAGGCGCGCTCGTCGTCACCCTCAGGACTTCTGCCTGGCCTTCTGCCGCGCCTCGGCGAGGAGCTGACGAAAGAGTCGAGTGCGCATGGTCGTCTTGCCGTCGTTCACCGAAGTGCACGACGTGCCGGTTCCGTACAGCGCGAACATCGCGAAGTCCCATTCCGTCTTGGGCGACGCCCAGGCGCAATAGGCGCGCGCGTGGACCAACATGCGGAGCCCCGTGCGCCAGCATCGCTTGAGCGCCTCGTGATCGGTCCCGAGCAGTGACTCGATGATCTCTTCGCGCGCGGCGCGGTCGCCGGCGGAGGCGCGATCCTTGAGCTCGGGATCGCTGTCCGCCCAACGCCAGGCGCTGAGTGGATGAGCCTGGACCAGGCAGCCCTCGCCGCCTGGGCCGCGCCCCCGCCCGCCGTCGGTCGAGGGCTTCTTGGCGCTGCCTCGGCCTACCTGCACGTCTTCGCGGAATCCACTCTCCAGCATGGCGACGGCCGCGCCTGCCACGCTCAGCGTGAGCACGTCCCAACGCGGCTTCTTCTTGTTCTCGAGCGCGCCCTCGGCAGGGACACAGGACGCCATGACCGAGTTGTCTGGATTGCGGCACAGAAGTTCCCTGGCGGTCTCCACCAGCGCCCCCGCGATCGACGAGTAGCGCTCGGCGCCCGTCTCCGGGGTCTCCTTGCGGATCCAGGCGGAGTAAAAATCGGACCAGCGAGCACCTTCGCAGACTTGCGCGCTGTTGCAGTCGTTCACGACCTCCACGGAGAACGCCGTGTTCCCCGGCGGTGCGTGTTGGACCAAGAGAGCAAAGAGCCATGACGCGCTCATGACGACACCTGTTCTCCCCACGGGCTTGGGGCCGTTGACCCCTTCCACGCCGAGCGAGTCGGCGTAAGAGGGCTCTTTTCATCGAGCATCACGCTAGTACCTTCGACAAGAATCAATGCCACGCGCCTTCGTGTGTGAGTTGGCACGAGAGCGGCGAAGACACTTCTAGCGCACTCACCGGCTGCGTCGAGTGTGCATTGAACACACGTGTCCGGCCGGCGCGACCCTAGGCGCGGCTATACCTGCGGAATTCAACAGTTGCTCGGCCATGCGTGTTCGATTTTGCGCGCTCTCTCCGGCAACTCTGGGTGAGCTGACGCACGTCGGAAACCCGCGAAATCTAGCGGCCGGCGCAAGAAAATTTACGCACTCGCAGCCGACGCCCGCGCTGACGCGGCGGCCCCGCCGGGGCTAGGCTCCGCGCGTCGGAGCCCGCTCATGAAAATCTATGCCGAAATGTTCGACGCGCGCCACGCTCGCTACTGCGTCTTCGTGCACGGCGGCGCCGGCGCGTGGCCGGAGGAGCGTCGCGCCGACGGCGTGAGCGGCTGCGAGCGGGCGGTGCTCGCGGCCAGCGCCGAGCTCGAGCGCGGCGCGAGCGCGCTCGACGCGGTCGAGCTCGCCGTACGCTGGCTCGAAGACGATCCGAATTTCAACGCCGGCACCGGCGCGAACCTCACTCGTGACGGCACGCTCGAGCTCGACGCCTCGATCATGGACGGCCGCGCGCTTCGAGCAGGCGCGGTCGCGGGCCTCGGCGCCTTTCGAAACCCGGTGAGCGTCGCGCGTGGAGCGCTCGAGGAAGGGCGGCACGTGCTCTACGCAGCGCGAGGCGCCGACGCGCTCGCGTTGCGCCGGGGACATCGAGACGTCGACCCGTCGGTCTTGATCATCGAGCGCGCTCGCGAGCGGCTGGCGAGGGCGCTCGCCACGGAGCCGCCGAAGGAAGGCGACACCGTCGGGGCAGTCGCGTTCGACGCGCTGGGCCGTTTCGCCGCGGCCACCAGCACCGGCGGGATCACCGGGAAACTGCCCGGCCGAGTGGGCGATAGCCCGATCCCGGGCGCCGGCTGCTACGCCGACGACGAGCTCGGCGCCGCTTCTTCCACCGGAAATGGTGAAGGGATCCTGCGGGTGGTGCTGGCTTTTCGGGTGCTGTCGCGCGCCGAACCGGCAGGGCTCCGCGAGAGCGCGAGCGCCGCGCTCGGCTACCTGTCGTCCCGCGCCGGCGCGAGCGGAGGCTTGATCGCGATCAGTGCCAGACGAGAGCTCTGTTGGGCGCGCTCGACCGAAGCGATGCCTTGGGCCTTTATGCTACACGGCGGAGCCATCACGAGCGGCGCGTGAACTTGCGCGCCCGGCGGCGGGCATCATTTCGTGTGCTATGACACGCGAGTCGCGAACGAGGAACGATGATGACCCGATCGATACGTAGCGTGCTCTTCTCGCTCGGCCTCTTGCTCGGCGTGCCTTCGCTGAGCGGATGCGGGTACAACGAGGTGATCGAGCGTGACGAAGACGTGAAGGGCGCGTGGGCCGAGGTGCAGAACCAGTACAAGCGCCGCTCGGACCTGGTTCCGAACCTCGTCAACGTCGTCAAGGCCAACGCCAATTTCGAGAAGGAGACGCTGGAGAAGGTCGTGGAGGCCCGCTCGAAGGTGGCGGGGATCAAGGTCGACGCGTCGACGATCGACGATCCGAGCAAGCTCAAGCAGTTCGAGGAAGCTCAGCAGAACCTCGGCGGAGCGCTCTCGCGGCTCATGGTCGTGGTGGAGCGGTATCCGGACCTGAAGGCCACCGAAGGCTTCCGCGATCTGCAGGCGCAGCTCGAAGGCACGGAGAACCGCATCACGGTGGCGCGCAAGCGCTACATCGACGAGGTCGCCGAGTACAACAAGGTAGTGCAGCGCTTCCCGAGCAGCATCGGCGCCAGCATCCGCGGCAAGAGCGTGCGCCCCACGTTCGAGGCGCCGGCAGGGCTCGAGAACCCCCCGGAAGTCAAGTTCTGACGCCATGCGCCTCGCGCGAGCAGCCGGGCCGCTCGGCGTTGCGACAGCCCTCGTCGCTTGGCCGCTCGCGGTCCACGCCGCGGACGTGCCGGCGCTGCGCGGACACGTCAACGACTACGCCAACGTCATTCCCGACGACGCCGAGTCGCGCCTCGAGCAGAAGCTCGCCGACTACGAGAGCGCCACCGGGCGCCAGTACGCCGTGCTCACCCTGCAAACCCTCGGGGGTGAGGATATCGAGGGCTTCTCGATCAGAACGGTGGAGGCCTGGAAGCTCGGACAAAAGAAGCAAGACAACGGGCTCTTGCTGCTGGTCGTGCCGGGCGACAGGAAGACGCGGATCGAGGTGGGCTACGGCCTGGAGGGTGAAATCACGGATCTGCGCTCCTCGCGCGTGATTCGAGAGATCCTGACCCCGGCGTTCCGGACCGGAGACTACGCGGGCGGCATCGAGCGCGGGCTCGACTCGCTGATGGGAGCGAAGGGCACGGAGCCGGCGAGCGCGCCCAGGCGAGCGGCCAGGCGCGGCCCGGCCATTGGCTTCGAGCTCTTCGTCCTGATCGTGTTTTTTGTCTTCCCGCTGCTCGGTTGGCTCTTCGGCGGGCGCGGCCGTTCAGGGCGCCGCTACGGACGGAGCTACGGCGGCGGATACTGGGGCGGGGGCTTCGGCGGCGGTGGGTTCGGGGGCGGCGGTGGCTTTGGCGGTGGTGGTGGTTTCAGCGGGGGCGGAGGCGGGTTCGGCGGCGGGGGCGCTTCGGGATCATGGTGAGCGCATGACTCAGCTTTCGAAGGCGGATCGGGAGCAGATCGAGGCGGCCGTTCAGCGCGCAGAGGCCGAGACCTCGACGGAGCTCGTGGTGGCGGTGATCGGCAGGAGCTCGGACTATCGATTTCATCGGCTGCTCGGCGCGTTCGCGTGGACGCTCGCCGCGCAGCTGCTCGCGGCTCGCTGGCTCGAGGCGCACGTGTTCTGGCTCGTGCTCGGCGCGATCCCCGTCGCCCTGGGAGCCTACGCGCTCTTCGGCCTGCCCGTGTTCGCCAGGCTGTTGGTCCCCAAGGCTTACGCCGATCGCAAGGTCGAAGAGCGCGCCTTTCAACTCTTCGCCGAGCGCGGGCTGCATCAAACTCGGGACCGAACCGGGATGCTGATCTTGATCTCGGAGCTCGAGCACCGCGTCATGATCCTCGGAGACGTGGCGATCCACGAGCACGTGGGCGACGAAGGCTGGGAGGCCCACGTCGCCCACATCGTTCAAGCCATCAAGCGCGGAGAGCTCGTGCGCGGCGTCGTCGAGGTGGTGGACCGGCTGGGCGCGGTACACGCCCAGCACTTGCCCCCCCGTCCCGACGACTCTAACGAGCTGCCGGACGTGATCTTCGGCGACGGCTGAACCAGAGCGCTCCGGCGAGCGGGGCGAGCCAGGCGAGCGCGCTCGCGGGCCGCGGAGCGGAGCTCACGCTGCAGCCGTGTCCGGATTCCTGGCGCACGAGTGGGTCGTCCACGCGCGGCGTCTCGGCTTCGGGCGCGCCATCGCTTCGAGCCTTCGCCCACCCGACGCTGTCGAGGTACGCGGTGCCGCTCCAGGGGACCTCACTCTCGAACTCGATCCCAATCTCGCTGAACGGCGCGACGCTGCCCTCCGGCACGTTGACGTAAAGCAGGTTCCACTCGCCCGGCACGAGATCGGCGGCGGAGACGTAGTTGCTGAGCCAGGCGTAGCTCGCGGCCGGCCCCTGCTGCACGTAAGGTAGAACTCCCAGCAGGCGCGCTTCGGCGGGGATGAAGACGTGGAAGACCACGTACGGCGTTCCCGTCGGCATCGACGGGTTCTTGACGAAGACCTTTTGCTTGCCGCCTTCGCCGTTGAACGCGACGGCGAGCGCTCGCTCGCCGCGGAAGGCTTGATCGGTCACGACGGGGAGCCCGCCTTTGCGAGCAGGGTCGCTCGTCCAGCCGAGTGTGCTGTCGCCCTCCCACTCGTACTGCGCGTCGAAATCGTCGCTCGGCGGCGTCGGCTTCTCGGGCTCCGGCGGGCCCGGGTTCGGGACGTCCGTGCTCGGCGTCCACTCGAGGCCCGCCGCGAGGTCGAGTCCGCCGCGATCGTAGACCTGCTTGGCGTGCGTCTTCACGTAGAGCTGGCCGTCGGTGTAGTAGTCGTTCTCGTAGCCGCTCATGCCCCACATGCCGGGGCCGAACATCAGCGACATCACGCCCGCGTCGGCGAAGCGCTGCAAGTTCTCGATGCCGCCGCCGAGGAAGTACTCCGCCCGGTTGTCCCTGTATCCCTGGCGCGCGCCGCCCGCGTTGTCGACGTCGAGGTGGTTCGAGTTTCCGAGCGGAATTTGCCAGAGCACCCAGCGCTTGCCGCTGCGAACGTTCCAGAGCCGGAGCCACTCCGCGTAGCGGTTCATGCTGCGCTCGTCGAGCGAAGCATCGGTGTTCGTGACCCACCACTTGTTCATGCCCTTGACCTTCTCGTAGTAGCCCGCGTCGCGGTCCGAGGGGTCGCCGACCAAGAAATCGTAGGTGAGGCCGGTCTGGTTCTCCACCAGGCCGAGCGTGCTCAAGAAGGTGTACGTCTCGTAGACCTCGACCTCGAGGTTCGCGATGTCGTGGTTCTGCATCACGTCGACGTTCGTCGCCCAGCCCGAGACGTGCATGCCCATGAGCACCTTGTCGGCACCCACGGCCTTCTTCAGCTGCAAGAAGGCGAGCCCCCAGCCGGCCACCGTGTTCGGGAGGCCAGCGAGCTCCGGAATGCCGCTATCGGCCACCGCCGCGTACGTGTCGGGATCGTCCTTGGCTTGGAGCTGCAGGAACCCGGAGCCGTCCGCTTCGACGAGCACCTGCACGGGAGCGCCGTAGTCCTTCGCGCGCTCCATCAAGATCTTGAAGTCCTCGAAGTAGGTCTTCATCGTCGCAGGGTTCTGCACCTTGCTCAGCATCTCGCTCTCGCCGCCGCCGGGCTCCTCGACGATTTGATAGAACTCCACCACGGGCAGCAGGTTCTTTTCGTAAGAGTCGTAGAAGTAGTCGAGCGCGAACTTGCCGTCTCGCTCTCCGTGGCCCCAGTTCGTCACCCAGTCCTTCGACAGGTACTGATACCGAACGTCCCACGGCACGCCGCTCGCCGACATCCAGTTCGTTCCGACGCCCTCCATCAGGCCGATCGTGAGGCGCGCGGGCATGCCGACCGGGATCGAGCCCGTGGCCGCCGCGCCCATCGGTTCGCCGAGCGCCTGGCTCGTGCTCGCGAGCTCGCTGGTCTCGTTCGAGGTCGGCGCGCTGTTCCCGCAGCCGAACGCGAAGAGCGCGAGTAGCGCTGCACCGCACGTGGTGACGAGTTTCGAGCGTGCTCGGCTGGAAGGCGATGCGGCGATCGTCGGGGCTTCGGTCGTACTCATTTTCGGTCGTCGATCCTTTCGGCGTTCGGAGGCACGCCGGCGCTCGCGGCGCCGGATTGACCCCTCGTGTCCGGGCAAGGTGAAATAGCTGCCGTCGCTCGCTCGTCAAGGTAAGCTCCGGCGCCAATGAGCCTAAAATGAGCCGTCTCGTCGCTCCCAGGGAGCGCGAGGCGATCTAATCATGAGAGCTGACCGGACCGTGACATCGTGATGACCGAAGATCCTCTGAGCTTTCGCTGCACCGCTTGCGGTGAGTGTTGCAGAAAGCTGCGCGCCGCCGTGACCGATCGCGATCTCGAGCGCCTCATGCGCTTCACCCTGAAGGGTGCCGAGGCGCTGATCGAGTGGCTCGCTCCCGACGCGGTCGACATGACGGGAGAGCCGGAGAGCTTCGTCGAGCTCCCAGAAGGGCGCCGCCTGATGGCGCTGAAGCAACGAGCAGGAGCGTGTGTCTTTCTCGCCGAGGACGGGCGCTGTTCGGTGCACGCCGCGCGACCCGCTGATTGCCGCCAGTACCCGTTCGACGTGATCGAAGGCGAGCCCTCGCGCGAGATCCGGCTGTTACCGCTCGCGGATTGGTGCGCGCGAGAAATGGACGGCGCGAACGCGCGCGCGGAGGTCCTCAGTGACGATCGCGCCCGCTGGGAGGAGCTCTCCGCCTATCAGCAGCGCCTGGCGACGTGGAATCGCATCGCGCGTCACCGGAGGCGTCTCGGGCACCGCGCCCGCAGCGCGCGCGAGTTCCTCGAGTTCCTCGGGCTCGCGACGAGAGTGCCCTAAGACCGGCTCTTAGGGCGCGCTCGGCGGAGCGTGCTTGGTCGGCGGGTGCGCCGCGCCGGAGCGCAGCGGTTCGCTGTTCGGCGCGCGGCTCGACTCCACGTTCTCGGAGAGGTCTTCGGGCAAGAGCGGCAACGTGAAATAGAACGTGCTGCCGGCGCCGAGCTCGCTGTCGAACCAGATGCGGCCGCCCTGCGCCTCGACGATGCCCTTCGCGATGTAGAGCCCGAGGCCGCGGCCGGTCTTCTTGGAAGCGTCCTCGGCTTGCCAGTAGCGCTCGAAGAGGTGAAGGCGAATGGTCTCCGGGATGCCCGGACCGTTGTCGCGCACGGCGAAGCAGGCCTGATTGCGCTGGAGCTCCGCGCGAATCGCGACCGCGCCGCCTTCCTTCGTGAACTTGATCGCGTTGCCCACCAGGTTCGAAAATACCTGGAGCACGCGCTCGCGATCGCACAAGACCGAGCGGGGCGGCGTCAGGACCTCCACCCGCAGGTCGATGCTCTTGGCCCGAGCGAGGGGTGAGAGCATCTCGAACGCGTCACGGATGAGTCCGTAAATTTCGTGGCCCTGCCGATCGACGGAGAGATGACCGGCCTCGATGCTGGTGAGGTCGAGGAGATCGGAGACCATGCGCTCCATGCGATGAATTCCGCGCAAAATCGCCTCGAGCTGCCGCTGCCCGCCGCCGCCCGGCGACGAGAGCTTCGAAATCGCGACGGCCGCGAGCTTGATGGTCTGGAGCGGCGCGCGAAGATCGTGCGACACCATGGCGAGCACGTCCTCGCGCGCGCGGATCGCGTTGCGAGAGACCTGGTACAGCCTGGCGTTGAACAGCGCGGCGGCGGCTTGCTGCGCGAGCTCCGTCGCCACCTCGAGATCGGCGTTCGTGTAGCGACGCTCCGGATCGGAGGACAGGAGCGTGAGCACGCCGAAGGTGCGCGAACGCGAGGTGAGGGGTACGCAGAGCGCGTTCGGGATCACGCCCGCGCCGAGCACGACACCGCGCTCGCCCGAAGGCGGAGCGGCCGCGTCTTCTTCTGCGTTGACGATCAGGCCCTTGCCGCTCTTCAGCGCTTGCATCGGAAGGCCCGCGGCGTCCGGTAGCGGCCAGTGCAGGCAGGCTTGCTCGGTCGAGATTCGCTCCTGGCCTTCCGAGATCGCGACCTCTTCCCGCTTCAGCTGCTCGCGCTCCTCCAGGATGTCGACGAAGCAGGTGTCAGCGAGCGCCGGAACGGCGACGCGAGCGATGGCGCTCAGCGTGTCCCGGTAGTCGAGCGAGGCAGAGAGGATCTTCGCCGAACGCGCCAAAAAACGCGCCGCGTCGCGCGATCGCGAGAGCTCCACCCGCTCGAGCTCGAGTCGCTCGACGGTCTCCTCGAGCTCTCTCAGCGGTCGGCCCTGCGCAGGGCGTTCTCCGGTCGCCTCGACAGTGCGAGTCGCCACGATCCCTCCTCGAACCTCATTTTTGCCATGATGCTCCGAAGCACGGAAACACTCACCAAGAGACGCCCTCCGGCGGCGAGGAGGCGGACACGAGCCTCGCCGACAAATAGGCCTATGCCTCTCGGACCAGGGTCAGTCAAGGAGACAAGCCGGGGTGTCGCGCAACGCCTCGCTGAGCGCCACGCTGCAGAGTGGAGCGCGTCGCGATGCCGCTCTCTCCGGATCCGTTCGTGGCGTTCGCGTGTCATCGCGGCGCGGGTACGTCGAAGCGCGAGCTCGGCGCGTCTCGCGAACGGTCCTCTTGATGCAACGAGAGCCAGCGCAACAGGTCTTCACGCCGCACCACGCCGATGAGGTCAGTCCCCTCGACGACCGGAATTTGATCCACTTCCTGGTCCGTCAAGAGCACGAGAGCGCGGCTCGCCTCATCCATGGGCTTCAAGACGCTGAGGCGTGACACGGGCGTCATGACGCTCGCGACCGGCGTCGTCTGCCAATCCGATTCAGGGACCGCGCGCACGTCCTTGACGCAGATCTGGCCCTCCAGCGTGCCGTCCTTCACGACCGGGAAGCAGCGCTGCTTCTCGTGCAGCATGCGGTGCTCCACGAGAAGAGCGAGGCTCGTTCGCGGGTCTACCGCTTCCACGTAGCGGTACATCAAGCGCGCGATCGGGACGCCCTCGAGCGCGGAGGTCACGATCGCTTGACGTTGGCTCGCCTTGGCCGCGTTGTTCAAGAACCAGCCGATCAAAGCGAGCCAGAGCCCCTGAACGAGGCCGGTGCCGAAGAACGGCACGCGTTGCCCGAACATCATGAGGGCGCCGAACGCGATGAAGATCCACGCGATGCCTTGCCCCGAGAGAGACGCCCAGCGGGTGGCCTTGCGGTAACTTCCAGTCGCCCACCAGAGCACCGAGCGCAACACGCGCCCGCCGTCGAGGGGAAAGCCGGGGATCAGGTTGAAGAGCCCGAGCACGACGTTGATGGGGCCGAGCCAGAGCAAGAGCGTCGCGATGGGCCCGACGTGGCGTACGCCCTCGACGCCCTCGGTGTCGAGCGCGCGCCCGCTCAGCACGAGCCCGCCGATGGTCGCGATCACTCCGATCGCGATGCTCACGAGCGGCCCCACGGCGGCCATCAAGAACTCGGCGCGGGGACGCTCCGGTTCGCGATCCATGTGGGCCATGCCCCCGAACATGAAGAGCGTTATCCCGCTCATCGGCACGCCGACCTTGCGACCCACGAGCGCGTGAGAGAGCTCGTGCACGAGGACGGAAGCGAAGAAGAGGATCGCGGCCACGAGCGCCACGATCCAAATCAGCGGCAGGCTCCAGTCCGGGTGCCACGCCGGCAGCAGCCCGGCGCCGAGGTTCATGGTGACGAGCGCAGCGATGACCAACAAGCTGTAATCCGCGGTGACCTTCACCCCGAACAGCGTCCCGAGCGGGATGCCGCGGCGGAAGCGACCAGCGGCGTTCGGGGCGCGTCGCGCACGCCCCTCGCCGAACGGCCTCGGGGAATGAGATGCGGACGCAGAGGGCTCTGCCATGGCGGACGACGAGGCAAGAATCGGCCCAGCTCGCGGTGAGCGCGCCCCAAAAGCAACGCCGTCGCACAATGCCTCGTGGTCAGAAGGCGGACGTCCGGGGAACGCTTTCTGCAGGTCTGCTCGTCGTCATGACTCGAACCCGTCGCCGACGCACTGCCACCGAAGTGCTGTTCGCTGCCTCGGTCGCGCTTTCGCTCTGGGCCACTGCCTGCGGGTCCGAAGGTCCCGATGACGGTGGCACCGGAGGTCGCGTGATCGCGACCGGCGCTCGCAACGGAGGCGCCGGCACCGACTCGAACGGCGGGTCCGGTGGTGTCGGTGGTGACGAGGTAAACGGGGGAGCGAACGCCGCGGGCTTTGGCGGCTTCTCCGGTTTCGCCGGGTCGAGCTTCGGCGGCGCCGCCGGCGCTGACGCGACTTTCGGCGGCGCGAACAGCTTCGGCGGCGCGAGCCTCGGCGGTACCTCCAATGGATTCGGCGGCTTCGCGGGATCAGGCGACTTCGGCGGCACCAACGGTGTCGGCGGAGCGATCGTGGGAGCCGGCGGCTTCGGGGTCGGAGCCACGAGCTTCGGCGGGAGTATCTAGAGCGACAAACGGTTTGAGCCGGTGCGCTCGCCGCGAAGCGGCCGCGTGGGGTGGGGCCCCGC
>JAEZYO010000641.1 GCA_023419055.1 Pseudomonadota bacterium
GCTCACATCGGACCATTTCACTCGAATGAACGGTGCATCATTCGAAATCCACTCGCGACTTTCGCGCGACCGCGCCGGACGACCGCTGTCCCGAATGGAGCCATGTTCCGGCTCCCCCACCACCAGCGAGCCGGAAACGCTGGAGCGTGTCTTTTTGCGCACCTCGAAGACCGGGCAAGCAGGTTCGAGCCGCAAATGTTTGGTGCTCATACCGGTTTTGGACGAGGGGCCAGCGCAAAGGACCGAGGCGGGACTCTCAGGGTAGGTTCGAGCACTTCCCTAACGCTCAGTGGGTATGTTCCGGCCGAACGCCAGCAGGAGCTCGAACGGCCCGAAGAGGGCATGACGTCTGCAAGGTCAAGCGTGCAGCGACCGCTAGAACTATGAAGCGGGGCGCGGTTCTCAGTCCCCACCCCCCGGCCGCGCCCCCGCTTCTCCCATCATCGCCGAATCGTTGAATCAACGAAGGGTCTGGCGGGCTCGCCGGAGCCCGGAGCGACGACGAAGGCGGCGAGCCGACGCGTTCGCCACGGTCGCTCGGCGATCCGAGTCATCTCGGAATGGATGTTTCCCCGCACGGCCCTTCCAGTTCCGTCTTTGCCAGGTTGCGCGGGGCGGCACCGATGTTGCACCCGAGCGGCCGCGCATGCGCGCTGCCTTTCGGGCGGCGGCATGAAGTCGAAAACCCGGAGGAAAAATGGCCATCGACCTCTTGAAAGATCGAGGCACGCCGCTCGATAAACAGGTCTTTACTTGGAAGGACCTCGTCCAGCCGCCCTACAGCAAGCTCGATGACGACGCTTTCACGCGCGTGCGAGTGATCTTGATGAACGGGCTCGAAGCCGAGGCGCTGCGCTTCGGCCACCTGTGCGGGCGCATGAACCGGGACCTGCAGCTCGACTTGGCCAAGGTCCGCCGTGTCGAGCACCACCAACAAACCCTCATCAATTGGTTG
The DNA here is from genome assembly GCA_023419055.1 of Pseudomonadota bacterium. The sequence continues at coordinate 956 of JAEZYO010000641.1, forward strand.
AACCCCGCCGACCAGAGCGTCCTCGAGACGACCATCGGCTTCGAGCAGGTGGCGATCGAGGTCACGGCCGCGATCGCGCTGGCCGAGCCGGATCCCTACCTGGCTCAGGTCTACCGCTTCGGTTTGCTCGAGGATTTCGACCACATGTACCGGTACTCGGCCCTGATGGATCGAGTAGAGGGCAAGGACGCGAATACGCTCCTCCAGAGCTACACCGACATCTTGCCCGGACGCCCTACCAAGGTCGAGCACCGGGCACCCGTCGACGAGCTCAGGACGCCTTACGATCGCAAGAGCGCGGCGTTCATCACCAAGCTCCACGCGCTCACGCTCGTGGGCGGCGAGTACCAGACCCACGACTATTACATGACCGTTGGGCCCACGTACTCGGATCCCCTCGGACGGCAGCTCTACGCGGAAATCGCTTCGATCGAGGAGCAGCACGTCACGCAGTACGAGTCGATCGTCGATGCCAGCGAAACCTGGCTCGAGAAGTGGGTCCTGCACGAGGCGAACGAGGTCTACAACTACTATAGCTGCGTCGAGTACGAGAAGAACGCGCGCATCAAGGCGATCTGGGAGCGGTTCCTCGATTACGAGCTCGGCCAGCTCAGGCACGTGGTGGACCTGTTCGAGAAGATCGAGAAGCGCGACGCGGCAGAGGTGATCTCCTCCAAGTTGCCGAAGGCGATCGCCTACGAGAGCCATCGCGATTTCGTGCGGGAGACCTTGCGGAACGAGGTCGAGCTCACCGCGATGGGTCCGAACTTCGTGCCCTTCTCGAAGGAGACGGCTCAAAGCCCGTCCGCGCTCTATCGGGATCAGCTGAACTCGGAGGGCTCGCCTTCCCAGAGCGTGGCTGCGGGCTATGTCTGGTCACCAGGGACCGAGCTTGCCAAGAAGTCGCCGGCCACGGGGAACGGCTCGGCTCACGCCGCGACGAGCACGACGCCGTGAACCACCTTTTTTCCTGACGAAGGAGTGCACCATGTGGAGTCAAACGCAGATTGGGCCCAACAAGACCGGCGCCGAGAGCGCGGGTGATCTGGTGGAGTCGATGATCGAGGGCACCGAAGAGTTCTTGCCCTCCGGTATCGGGGACGAGCGCGAGATCGCGCGCGTGCGCGAAGAGTACGTGAAGGACGCGGAGCCCATCGGCAGCATGCCCATGCCGCCGACCATGAAGGGCGTGATGAAGACGGCCAAGCAGGCCATCCAGGGGGCGCATCCGGTCATCTTCCTCGACAAGCTCGGAGCGCGCCTGGCCTTCGAGCGCATGGGGACCCGCCTCTGGGAAGCAGTGCTTTCCAAGTGGGACGCGTACGGACCCTTCGCCGGTGGCCCGACTCGGGAGGAGATCGAGAAGATCGCCACGGAGGAGTTCGAGCACTTCCGCTTGCTGGAGGAGGCCATCACCTATCTCGGCGCGGACCCGACCGTGCTCACGCCGTGTGCGGATCTGCAGGCGACGCTCAGCAAGGGGGTCCTGGAGGTGATCGTCGACGCGCGGACTGACCTCATCCAATCGCTCGAAGCCATCTTGATCGCCGAGCTCGCCGACAACGAGGCCTGGGAAGCGCTCACGGAGCTCGCTCGGATCGCGGGCGAGAAGGATCTGGTTTCTCGCTTCGAGACCGCCGCGGCCGAGGAGGCTGCCCACCTCGAGAACGTGCGACTTTGGCTCGCGAAAGCCGAGGCGCGCGCGTAGAGGCGCGTCGTCAGAACAGGCCGGGGAGGGTGGTTCCGCACTCCGGACACCCTCCACCGGCGGCTGCGACGTGAGTCACCCGGTAGTCCTCGCGCTGAATCAGGATAGTTTGGCAGTCGGGGCAGCGGGTGTGGGCGAGAGCTGCCATGCCGGGCGCGTTGCCGACGTAGACATAGCGAGTTCCACGAGCGTAGGCGGTTCCGGCGACGCTCGCCAGGAAGTGCGGGCTCGGGCTCGGCGTCGTCCTGAGACGATAGCGCGGAACGAAGGCGTTCAGATGCCAGGGGATTTCGGGATCGACGCTGCGGAGCTCGTCGCCCAGCGAGCGCAAGCCTTGCTCCTCGTCGTTCAGTCCAGGAACGACCAGCGTCACCACCTCGACCCAGAACCCGAGCCGCTTGGCCTCCCGGATCGACTCGAGGACGGGGGCGAGCCTGCCGCCTAGCTTTCGATACTGGTCCTGACTGTAGCCCTTGAGATCGACGCGAAAGACGTCCGTGACGGGCCTCACGTACGCGAGCGCTTCAGGGGTGGAGTTACCGTCCGAGATCAACGCGGTGACGAGGCCGGCGCCGCGCGCGCACTCGAAGACTCGCTTCACCCACTCTGCCGAAATCATCGGCTCGTTGTACGCAGCGCACAGTACGCGGGCCCGAGCTCCGAGCGCCTCTTCGATCAGCGCCTCCGGCGTCGTATCGACCGGCTCGCCCTCGAGTCCATCGCGCAAAGCCTGCGAGAGGGCCGCGTTGTGACAATAGGGACAACGCAAGTCGCAGCCGAACAGGCCGAAGGTGAGCGCGTTCGCGCCCGGGCGCACGTGAAAGATCGTGTTCGTCTCCACCGGGCGCACGTACTTCTTCGCGACGTAGCCCCAGGGCACGCGGAGCTCTCCGCGTTCGTGGCGCCGCACGCCGCAGATCCCCCGCTTGCCGTCGGCGAGCACGCACGCGTGCGCGCAGGCCAGACACGTCAGCTGACCGTCGGGGGCTGACTTCACCAAGTCGCCGCGAGCCGTCCGCTCGTCCAGCGCGAGCTCCAGGGCGCGCGCCGAGGCGCTGACGAGCGAGCGATTCACGGCCATCCTTCCCTCCGATTTCTGCCGACTCTCTTAGCTCGAGAGCGTCGTATTGCGCCAGCAGGAATCCACGACTCCGACCCGGAAATCAAATTCAGTGCCGTAAACACTGGGGCGAATCACCCAAGTAGACCGCCGACGGCGGTGCGTTCGTGCCACGACCGCGCTGGGCAGCGAGACGGGTTCGCGTGCGCCAACTCCCGCGCGACCGGCACTTCGAGCGTCGCGAGAGGGGGATGGGCGCGGACAAGCGTCCAGCTCCCTCTGGCATCGGCGTTGCGAAGCCGGCGCCCCGCCAGCGACAACGAAGGAGTCATTGAAAAATGCTCGATCGACGACGGCTACATTGGATCGTGGTTCTCGGGGTCGCGATCGCCGCGGCCACCGGTTGCGGTGACGACGACGATTCCGACGGCGACGGTAGTGGAGGTACGAGCGGCGGGAGCGCCGGTGCTTCGGCCGGCAAGGGCGGTAGCTCTGGAAGCGGCGGCAAGGGTGGATCGGCAGGGAGCGCGGGGACCTCTGGAAGCGGCGGTGCGGCTGAGGGAGGAGGTGGCGGCGTCGAGCTCGATGACGGCGAAATCCTGCAGATCGTCCTGACCGCCAATAGCGGCGAAATCGAACAGGGGGAGGTCGCGGCCGAAATGGCGGTCGACGAAGCCGTGGTGACCTTCGCCGGGACGATGGTGACCGAGCACACCGCGGCGCTGAACGACGGCGAGGCGCTCGCGACCGACGCCGACATCGCACCCACCGAGAGCTCGATCAGTGCCGAGCTCGAGGCCGAGTCGGACGCGCTCGTCACCACGCTCGAGTCGACGCCCGAAGAGGACTTCGACCTCGCCTACATGGAAGCTCAAGTGATGGTGCACCAGAAAGTGCTCGACCTCTTGAACGACGAGCTGATCCCCCAGGCCGAGGACCCGGATCTGTCCGCTTATCTCGAGGACGTGAAGACTCACGTCGAGGAGCACCTCGAGACCGCCGAGGGGATCGTCGCGGACCTCGAGTAGAACAGAGTGAGCGATCGCGCCTTGCGAGATCTTTCACGCTAGAAACACCTCGCGTTCGGGGGGGCAGCACCTCGCCCTCCCGCGCTCGAGCGCCGTGCCCGGGCTGCGCGGTCATCCAGCAGAGTGGCGTGGCGCTTGCTGAGTCGGCTCTGGTTCCATGCAGCCGCTGAACTTTTCCTCACTTTCTGTCGTCGACTCGAGCGCTCTCCTCTTCTCGTGCCCGCGCTGTGAGGCGGGCGTCGAGGCTCGACAGCGGATCCTGGACCAGAGTCCGTTCGAGAACCTCTGGGCGGCGATACTGCCGTTCATTTTGATCGGGGTGGCCAGCCTGCTCGTCGAACGCATCGGGAAGGGGCCGTCGTGAACCAGACGCACCACGGCGCCGTCATCTCGTCCGGGGTCTTGCTCGGCGCGGGTCTCGGCGGCTTCGTCGACGGAATCGTGCTGCACCAGATCCTGCAGTGGCACAATTTGCTTTCGAGCGTCCACCCGCCGGTCGATCTCGTGAGCATGAAGTTCAACATGGTCTGGGACGGCATTTTCCACGCGTTCACGTGGACGTTGACCGTGCTCGGGCTCGCGCGGCTCTGGGCTGCTGGACTGCGGTCGGACGTGCCTTGGTCGACCAAGACGTTCGTCGGCTCCTTGTTTCTCGGCTGGGGCCTCTTCAACGCCATCGAAGGCACGATCGATCATCAGATCCTCGGGATCCACCACGTGCACCCGGGTGAAGCGGAGCTTGCTTGGGACCTCGGCTTCATCGCGTCCGGGCTCGTGATGGTGACGGGTGGTTGGCTCGCCATCAGGAGCGCGCGTGCCGAGGTCGCTACCCGAGCTCGGACACCATGAACCTCTACTTGTCCCGGCTCGGGCCGTCTTCGGGCAGATCGAGGACGAAGACACAACCTTGCGAGTTCAGGCTGTGAACACGCAAGGTGCCTTCATGGGCGTCGACCGCTTGCTTGGCGATGGCGAGGCCGAGGCCGAAACCCGAGCGGTCTTTCCCGACCTGCACGAATGGATCGAAGATGGTGTGGATGCGCTCGGGGGGGATCCCACCGCAGCGATCTTCGACCTCGATGACGATGCGGTGGTCCGCCAACCGCGCGCGCAGGAAGACGGCCTCGTTTTCATGGGTGAACTTGATGGCGTTGCCGAGCAGGTTCGTGAGCGCGGAACGGAGGAGCTTCTCGTCGGCGCAGGCGGTGCAGCGCTCTGCCTCGACACGGAGGTCTACGTGCTTCGCTTCGGCTTCGAGCGTGCTCTCGCGGACCAGCGAGGCGAGGAGCTCGGGGATGTCCACCTTCGAAAGGGTGAGCATCGCCTTCTCCCCCAGCTTGACCTCCACGAGCGCGTCGTCGATCAAGGACTTTAGCTGCGCGAAGCCCTTGTCGAGCATCGACATCGGGCGGGAATGCTTCGGGATCTCGTGCTGGGTCTGCAGGAGTCCAAACGCCATACGCATCGAGCTTAGGCGGTTGCGGAGCTCGTGGGCGAGAAAGCCGAGGTGCTTGGAGGTTTGTCGGCGCAGCGCCTCGTCGCGGTCTCGGCCGTATCGGGTTGCCGCGTCGGCGATGCCGCCGATCAGGTGCTTCGAGAACACGCGAAGCTCGGCGAAGGTGAGCGGTACGCGCTCGCGCTCGGCAATGTCGAACAGGATGTCACGGATCACGCCGTACTCGCGCACCACCACCGCGAAGTCGAACCCGAGCTCGAAGCGCTGCTTGCCGTGCGAGGTCGCTCCCTCGCTGCGCGGAGGGTTGCTCTCGGTTCCTGGAGGGCTCTCGCTGCCCGGACGGAGCTCTTCCGCTCGCAGGCCGTCGGCGATCTCTTTCATGAACTCGCGCAGGGTGTCGATGACGTCTTCGTCGTCGAGGGTCTTGGCGGCGAAGGTCTCCTTCATGTCGCTCGCGAAGCGCCTCACGATCTCTTCGCGGTGTCGGTCGAGCAAGTCGGCGAATTGGCTCACGTCAGTCTCGCTCCTTCCAGACCTCGAAGGGTCGGGGCTCGCCTTTCGCGAGCGTCCTTCTTGCAAGGGTGGTGCCCACCGGGAGGACGAGATTTCCCGGCCGCCCGCAGGCTCGCTGCGCTTTCGCCGATGACCTAGCGCCGCGGTTCGGCCCTACCGCGTTACGCCCGCGTTGGCCGAGCGTCGACGCGATTGACTCGCTGCCCCGCACGGGGCGTGGCGAGATCGTCAGCGCCATGCTCCCTCAGGGCAACGCGTCCAGCGTGGCTGCCAGCGTGCGAAAGTTGAACGGCTTGAGCATGACGGGTATGTGCTCTCGATCCGTCAAGTCTCGGGTGAAGGCGCCTTGGAGCATCCCGGTCATGAGGATCGCGCGGAGCTCGGGGAACCAGCCGAGCAGGCGGCGTACGACCTCGATACCGTTCACGCCGCCGGGTAAGAAGTAGTCCGTGAGGAGCAGCTCCGGAGCAAAATGCTCCGCCTGCTCGAGCGCCGCTGCTCCCGAGCGCACTGCGAGCACTTCATACCCGCGATCCTCGAGCCAGCTTTCCAACAACTCCAAACTGTCGGCCTCGTCTTCTACCACCATTACTCGAGTCATGCCCTCGCCTCCCTCACTGCCGAGCGGCGGGCAGCTCGATGACGAAACAAGCACCGCCGGTCGGTTGATTGAACGCGCAAATGCTGCCTTCGTGCGCAGCCAGAATGCGCCGCGTGATGCTGAGCCCGAGCCCGGTCCCGCCGGACCGGCGCTGCAGGGAGAAGAATGGGTCGAAGACCTCGTTCAGGTGCTCCGCCGGAATACCGGGGCCATCGTCGGCGATGCTGATTCGAACTCGCTTGGCGACGTTCTCGCTCCGGACGACGACCCGACAAGTGCGACCGCTCTTGGCCTCGACGGCATTGCGCAAGATGTTGATGAAGGCCTGTTCGAGCTCCGTGGGGTTTCCGAAGACGGGCGTGAGACCCGCGTCGAGGTCGAGCTTTACCTTGAGACGCTGCGCGGGTACCTCATTTTGCGCGAGGCAAGCGACCCGCTCCAAGAGCCGGTTCACGTCGGTGATCCAGCGAGTAGACTCCTCCTCTCGCGCGAACTTCAGGACGCTGTCCATGATCTTGCTGCAGCGTTCGGCGTTCTTCAGGATGGCGGCGAGCGCTTGGCGCGGGCGCGCAGGGTCGTCCGTCCGCAGCCCGGCCTCGGCTCCGAGCAGGATGCTGGTGAGCGGGTTCGTCAACTCGTGCGCGATCCCGGCGGCGAACCGGCCGAGAGACGCCAGCCGCTGCGCCCTGCACAGGGCTTCCTCGTTCCTGCGCAGCGCGCGGCTCTCGAGTTCCTGCGCGACCTGGTCCTCGCGGCGCCGGCGCTCGATGGCTCTGGCGAAGACCTCCGTGACGTCGCGGAGGGCGGAGAGCGCAGCTTCACTCAGCGCGGCGTCTTTTTGCGAGTAGGCGCCGAGGACGCCGTATGTCTCGCCACCCGTAGTGATGGGCACCCACGAGCCCGACGCCGCTTCCGGGGCGTGCGCGGCGAGCGACATGATCCGCTGAGCGTGGCTGCCGAACGTCACCGCCTGCCCCGCAGTCACCCTCTCCGCCAGCTTGGCGTCGAGCGAGATACACTTTTGACTCTGGTCGGCGAATCCTTCGCTCGCAATCCTGGATAGTGAGCGAGGCTCCTTCGAGAAGAGAGCGATTTCGAGGAGATCGAGGTCGAGCTCGGCCCGCATTCTACGGAGTGCGTAGCGGAAGAAGCGCTCGAGATCGGGCTCCGACAGGGCTTCGAGCGCGAGCGCGCGAGCGAGGCGCGGCTCGCGCCGCTTCACCCGGGTGGGTTCACGAAAAACGCTCTCCTCGGGGCCGCGCGGTGAAGTCGGGTCATTCATCGATCGAACGCTCGAGTCCCTGCTGGCATGCGGAGCATTGCTCTTGTCGGGCGCGGAATACAAGGGAACTCGTGCACGCTCGTTTGAGCTTCAAGAAGCGGAGTTTCACGCGGCGAGTCAGCGGCACCTCGGGCATCCTTCCTGCAGGCGCCCGAGGCTTCATGGAAGCCAAGAAGACGCGTGATCCACGCGACGCTCACGCCAAGCCCCCTTTCCCCGAGCAAGAGCAGGCCGCTACTGGTCGAGAAGGGGCAATGCAGCCGAAGCCCGACTACGGCGAGGAGTCCTACCGGGGTCACGGCCGGCTCGCGGGACGCGTGGCGGTCGTCACCGGCGCGGACAGCGGGATCGGACGCGCCGTGGCGCTGGCGTTCGCGAGGGAAGGAGCCGACCTCGTGATCGGTTACCTCGAGCACGAGGAAGACGCGCGCACGACCGAGCGGGCGGTGACCGACTCGGGGCGCGCGGCGCTCATCGTCTCGGCCGACGTCGGCGTGGACGAAGCATGCCGGAATCTCGTCGAGCGGGCTCGCGAGCGCTTCGGCAAAATCGACATCCTGGTAAACAACGCCGCGCAACAAGGCAAAGCGGTCGACAGGTTCGAAGACATCTCGGCCGAGCGCGTCGAGCGGACCTTTCGCACGAACATCGTCGGCATGTTTCACCTCGTGCGACACGCGCTCCCGCTCATGCGTCCAGGCGCGGCCATCATCAACGTCGCCTCGATTCAGGCCTACCAGCCGTCGGCCGGGATCCTCGACTATGCCGCGACCAAGGGGGCCATCGTGACGTTCACGAAGGGCCTCGCCCAGTCGCTCATCGAGCGCGGCATCCGCGTCAACTGCGTGGCGCCGGGCCCGGTGTGGACGCCGCTCGTCATCCAGTCCTTCGATGCGGAGAAGAACGCGAAGTTTGGTGAAAACTCCCCGATGGGGCGGCCCGCTCAACCCGCGGAGCTTGCGCCCGCGTTCGTCTTCCTGGCGAGCGACGACGCTCGCTACGTGAACGGAGAGGTGCTCGGCGTCACGGGAGGGAAGCCGCTCGCCTAGCGCGGCGCCATCTCTTCACGCCGTCACCAAGCCCAGGTGACGAAGAGCGCGATCAGCGCCGCCGAGGTGACCAGGAGCGCAACGCCGGCGATGGAGTTCAGGAGCTTCCCGTTGACGTGCTCACCCATGAGCTTCTCGTCGTTCGTCATCAGTAGCATCGAGAGCAGGAGAGGCGGCGCCGCGACGGCCTGAGCGACGCCCGCCCACACCACGGCCTTCATGGCGTTCAAGCCCAGGAAATTGGCACTCACGGCGAGGGCGGTCACGACGGTCATTACCAGATAGAAGCGCGGCGCCTCTTGAGGCTTGCGCCCGAGCCCGCTCGGCCACCCGAAGGATTGACAGACGCCGTAAGTCGCCGCGTCGATCACGACGGGGATCGCGAGGAAGCCGACCCCGATGATCCCGGCCGCGAAGAGCCAGCGGGCGCCCTCACCGGCGAGGGGGCGGAGAGCCTCCGCTGCTTCGGCGGCGCTGTGAATTTCGGTCTTTCCGGCTTCGTGGAGCGCCGTGCCCGTCGCCAGCATGACGAAGTACATGACTAGATTGGCAGAGAACATCCCGAGCGCGGTCTCCCGCCGCGAGCGCCGAAGTTCGGCTTCCGAAGCCCCGCGGCGCTCCGCTGGGTGCTCCTTGCCGGAAGCTACCTTGTCCTCGACCTCCTGGTTCGTTTGCCACGTGTACACGTAGGCAGAGAGTGACGTGCCGAGCACGGCCACGAGCAGCGAAAGAGATTCGCGCTCGAGCGCGAGCTTCGGCACGAAGGTGCCGAGGAGCACCTTCTCGGGATCCGGGCCGGCGAGCAGCGCTGCGCCGATGTACGAAAGGAGCGAGAGTGAGAGCCAGCGGAACAGTCGCCGGATCAGCTGATACGTCCCGAACGCTTGGAGAAGCAGCAAACTCCCGCCCACGGAGAGCGCCAGGACGCCCGGGTGGAGCTGGACGAAGAGCCCGAGCGCCGCTCCCACCACACCGAGATTCGCAGCGGCCTCGATCACGTTCGCGACCGTCGACACCAGGAGGAGCGGGTAGAGGACGAACCACCGATAGCGATCACGGAGGAGCCGAAAGAGCCCGTGCCCGGTCACCTTGCCGAGCTTGCTGGCGAGGTACACCACCCCGACCATCAGGGGGTACGCGAGCGGAGCGACCCACAACAGCGTGACCCCGAGCTTCGCTCCGGCGTTCGCGTAGGTTCCCACAGCGACGGGATCGTCGTCTGCCGCTCCGGTGACGATTCCCGATCCCAGCGCTCGTAAGCCTTTGAAGCTCAAGCTCCTGGCTCGACGCAAGATGCGAACCAACGTCCGTTGGCTGGCGGCGCCGTAGGCCGTGCTGGGCGCTGACCCACGCCACGCGACAATCTTCCCCGCCGCTCGCCCGCAGCCCGATAAAGCTCGCGTCCCCTCGACGATCACGCGTGGAAGACGGCGCGAACGCAGCCGTCTTCCTTGGTCTTGAACATTTCGTAGCCTCGGGGGGCGTCTTCCAGAGAGAAGTGGTGCGTGGCCAAGAACGACGTGTCGAGCTCGCCGCGCTCGAGGTGCTGGAGCAGGCGTGGCACGTATTTCTGGCCGTGCTGCTGGGCCGCTCGGACGGTGAGCCCCTTGTTCATGATCACGCCGATCGGAAACTTATCCATGAGCCCGTAAACCCCGAGGATGGAGAGCACGCCTCCCTTGCGGCAAGCCATGATCGCCTCGCGCAGGGCGTCTCCGCGATCGGACTCGAGCCGCAGGGCCTGCTTGGCGCGATCGTAGGCGTGCATGAGACCGGTGCCGTGCGATTCCATCCCGACGGCGTCGATGCAGGCGTCCGGACCGCGCCCGCCGGTCAGCTCCTTGAGCTTCTCGACGACGCTTCCTTCTCGTTCGTAGTCTATCGTCTC
>JAEZYO010000358.1 GCA_023419055.1 Pseudomonadota bacterium
TCTCGTCGTCGTAGAGCGAGAGGTGGACGCTGGTCTTGGCCTTCGAGAGCGCCTCGGCGAAGCCGAGATCCGAGGGCGCGGAGTAGACCGGGTTGCCGCCCAGGACGAGCAGCGTGTCGACCTTGCCCGCGGCGAGCTCCGCGGTCAGAGCCGCGAGCGCCTCGACGTCGCTCGTGTCGCCCGCCTCGGGATCTTCGACGTAGAAGACGGTCCGGCCGACGTTGCCGAGCATCGCGTTCAGGCGATGGGCGATGGCGTGGACCTCGGCGGGCTGATCCTGGCCGGCGACGACCGCGCTCCGGCCGACCGCCGAGAGCAGATCCTTCGCGACGACGCTGAGGAACTTCTGCACCTTCGCGTCACCCAGGAACTGCGCGTTCGGCTTGGTGAGCGCGCCCGCGTCCGGCAGGGCGGCCTTGGTGCCGACCTCGGCGTCGAGCGCCGCGGCGAACGCCTTCACGAGCTCCGCGCGGAGGGGGAGGCGGTGGTCGGCGAACCCGCCGGCGGAAGAGAAGAACGACTCGACCGCGTAGACGCGGTTCATCGTGCCCTCGGCCTCGCGACGCTTGGCGATGGCTCGCGCGTGCGCGAGCCCACCCGGGAAGTCGTCGGCGGCGACGTCGGCGTCGAGCGTGAGGATGACGTCGGCGCCGCTGAAGTCGTAGACCGCGCGATGCGGCTTGCCGAAGGCGAGCACGCTGCCGGCGCGAGCGCCGTCGCTCGCCGTGGGCTCGAACGTCACCCACTTGGACTCGGGCGCGAGCTCCGCGAGCTTCTGCTTGAGAGCCGCGAGCGTGGGGGAGGAGCTGCGAGTCGAGAGTACGCGCAGACCCGCGCCCTTGGCGTCGATCAGGCGCTTGAACTCGGGCGTCGCGAACTCGACGAACGCCTTGACCGACGTGTCGCTCGGCTTGCCGCCGCCGACGCGACGACGCGCGGTGTCGCTGCGATCGGGATCGTAGAGCTCGAGCACGCTCGCCTGGTGGTAGGCGCCGGAGCCGCCGAGGCTCTCCGGGTGCATCGGGTTGCCGTCGACCTTGATCGGGCGGCCCTCGAAGCTCGTCGCGTGGAGACCCACGCCGACGCCGTTCAGCTCCATCGCGGTCGCGAAGCGCCGCGTGGTGCCGGGGATGGTGTTCTCCGGGCGGCGCGTCAGCGGGAGGATCTTGTCCTCGTGCCAGCGGCAGCCGGAGAGGCCGGCGAGCCCGAGCGACGCGCCCATGATCTGCATGAAGCGACGGCGTTCGGGGGAGTTGGGCGGAAGAGTCTCGAGCGGAGTCGGAAACTCGCGCTGGACCCGCTCCAAGAACTCCGGAGAGTTCTCGAGCTCTTCAGTGCTGCGCCAAATTCGGAGCTTCTTCAGCGATGACATGTCGAGCAATCAGTGGGCGGGTTGATGTGGTTGGCCTGGCGGAGCTCGGTGCCGAAGTCTTCACGACTCTGGCCGTTGGGCGGCTCCCAGTTCATGTTCGTGACCTCTGACGGAGGTCGCAGGTTCGGGTTCGGGTGCCGGTGGCAGTCGAGGCACCAGCCCATGCTGAGAGTCTCCTTCTGGTAGACCTCGGGCATCTGATCGACGCGTCCGTGACAGGAGACGCAGCCGACTCCACGCGAGACGTGCGCGCTGTGGTTGAAGTACACGTAGTCCGGGAGGTCGTGCACCTTGATCCACTCGACGGGCTTACCCGTCGCGTGGGCGTCTCGAAGGGGCGCGAGCGCCGGGCTCGTGGTCCGGACCTTCGAGTGGCAGTTCATGCACGTGTCCGTATCCGGGATGGCCGCGAAGCCAGCCTTCTCGACGGTGTTGTGGCAATACCTGCAGTCCATGCCGAGCTGGCCGGCGTGCAGGGCGTGGCTGTAAGGGATGGGCTGCACGGGCTGGTACCCGACGTCCGTCGTCTTCGGGGACGCCCCGTACCAGACGAGTCCGATGAGGTAGAGCGGGGTAACGCCGAGGGCGGCTCCGGCGAGGACCCGTGTCTTGTTGGCCCAACGGGGGAAGACGAAGAGGCTCATCCTGGGGTGGTCGGGGGGTTGTGGGCGCCTCTTTGTCGAGGAGCCGGGAGTTTCCAGACGGGATTTTCCGCGAGCGAGAAACAGTCACCCCGACGGCGCATCAACGCCGTTTCGACGCTGAGATCGGGGGGACAGTTCTTAAGGCGCACGCGCTGACCGAGGCCCGAGCGCACCAATCCCGAACTGCCCGCCTCGGGGCCGCGTTATCGGGAGGAAACGCGGCTTCGGCCGTGGTCAGTGGGGGTCCGTGCGCCAGAGCTTGCTTTTCTGCTTCGGACGCCGCCGCTTATGCGCTTCCCCAGGCGAAATGTAAATGGTTTGTGCTGAGACAAGTTCAACCACTGGAAATGATTGCGGAATTATACGCACCGCGGCACTCTTTCGGGGTCGATTCCTGGGCCGACCTTCGCGAAACGGTCGTCAGCGGGTGCACGGAACGCAATATCGGTCACGTGGCCAAGCTCCTCGGCGTGGCAGGACGCCCCTGTAGCGAGCCCGCCATACACATCGGCCACACGGCGGGTTCATCCCCGAAGCAGTGCCAAAAGGGGGAGAGGCCGAGATCAGTGCCGGAGCATCCCCCAAGATCGCGAAAGGCCGAAGCCAACCTCCGGAAAGGTTCGACTTCGGCCTAGCGCGCCGCGGAGCGCCCGCGATCAGAAGTAGTCGCGCATCTGCTTGCGAATCTTGCCGATCGCCTGCTCTTGAAGCTGACGAATGCGTTCGCGCGACAGGTTGTACTTGTCGCCGATCTCCTTCAGCGTGAGCTCGTCCTCGTTGTCGAGGCCGAAGCGCCAGCGAATGATGCGCGATTCGATCGGCGTCAGCGTCCCGAGCAGACGCTGCACTTCTTCCGCCCACTTCTGGTTGGCGAGCGAATCGAAGGGAGAGAGCGAGTTCTCCTCGACCAGGAAGTCGATGAAGCGCCTCCCGTCCTCGTCACCGACGGGGCGGTCCAGGGAGAACGGGGTATCGGCGTAGAGATCCTTCACCTTGTCGAGCTTGTCGCGAGGAACTCCCGTCTCCTTCTCGAGCTCTTCGATCGTGGGCTCGCGCCCGGTTCGCGCGATGATGGTCTGGGTCGCGCGCGACACGCGATTGTACGTGTCGAGCATGTGCACCGGGATGCGCACCGCGCGTCCCTTGTCCGCGAGCGCGCGGCTGATGGCGTGCCGAATCCACCAGGAAGCGTACGTGGAGAAGCGGTAACCGCGCGTGTGGTCGAAGCGCTCGACCGCCTTCATCAAGCCGATG
>JAEZYO010000370.1 GCA_023419055.1 Pseudomonadota bacterium
CATCGGCTTCGAGAGCATCGACGAAGGCACGCTGCAGCACACCGGGAAGCGACAAAATCGCCCCTCTCAGTACAAAGAAGTGATGGAGATGCTGCACGAGCACGGCATCTCGACGTGGGGGAGCTTCGTGTTCGGCTTCGACACCGACGACAGGGAGGTCTTCGACCGCACCGTCGAGTTCGGGATCGAAATGCAGCTCACCATGGCGCTCTACGCCATCCTCACCCCCTACCCGGGCACTCGCCTCTACAAGCGGCTCAAAGCGGAGGGGCGCCTGACCGACGAGCGCTGGTGGCTCCGCGGGGATCACGACTCGGGCTCGCCCTATTTCGTGCCTCGCGGCATGAGCCGCACCGAGCTCCGAGAAGGCTGGATGCGGGCCTGGGAGCGCTTCTACTCGCCGAGCTCGATGTGGAAGCGCTGGACCGTGCGCAAGCGTTCGAGCTGGATCCAGACGCTCGGCTTCTTGCCGCTCAACGTCATGCAGAACCGTTTGGCGCGGCACAAGATCTTGGGTGGAAAGCAGCGCTTCCGCAGCGAGTCGGAGCCGAGCGAGCGCGCCCGCGACGATCTCCTCGCGGCGCTCGAGGCGCACGACGCGACGCCCGAAAGCCGGGTGCTCGCGGTCGGTGAGCCCCGCGGCGCGTCGGAGAAGCGAGCGCTCAGGGTCGTTGCGGAATGAGTCGCGGCGAGACGCACCGCCCTTCGGGCTCGATCCAGGTCCGTCTCACGCGCCAACGCCAGCTCCTGGCGAGCCTCATGCGCTCCGACGCGCTCACGCGCGGCGACGTCAGCGCCGCGCTCCGCGAGCTCACCGAGCTCGCCGCGGAGCTCTTGCGCGTGGAGCGAGCCAGCGTTTGGCGCTTCGACGAGCAGCGGCAGACGATCGAGTGCGTCGACCTGTTTCGCGTCTCGGAGAAGGCTCACAGCGGGGGCATCACGGTCTCGAGGGCCCAGGCGCCGAGCTACTTCGACGCGCTCGCCACCGAGCGTTGCATCGTCGCCGACGACGCGCACCAAGATCCGACCACCCGTGACTTTTCGAGGCACTACCTCGGCGCCTACGGCATCGGGGCGATGCTGGACGCGCCCGTCTTCGTGGCGGGCGACATGGTCGGAGTGGTGTGCCACGAACACGTGGGAGGGCCCCGGCGCTGGGAGTTCTGGGAGGAGCTCGTCGCCGGCACGCTCGCCGATTTCGTGGCGCTCGTGCTCGAGGCGCACGAGCGCGTACGCGTCGAGCGCGAGCTCGGGGTCTACAAGCATCACCTGGCCGAGCTCACCGAGCTCCGGAGCACCGAGGCGCGTCGCCTGCAAGCCGAGCTCGGCTGGGACGACGAGGGCCGGCAAGGCCCACCTTCGCAGCCGGAGGCCCGCCGCATGTTCGACGCGTCGCCGGTGCCGCTCCTGGTGTCGGAGCTCGACAGCGGGCTCGTGCTCTACGCGAACCGCCGAGCGGCGTCGCTCTTCGATCTCCCGAGCGAAGCGCTCTTGGGCAAGAGCCTCAACGATTTCTTCCTGAACTCGGAGGAGCGCGCGAGCTCGCTTTCGGCGCTGCGCTCGCGGGGACGGGTCGACAACGCGGTGTTGCGCCTCCGAACCAGCAAGAATTGGCCGTTCTGGGCGCTGCTCTCGGCTCAGCGCACGATGTTCGAGGGCAAGGAGTGCATCATCTCCGCCCTCTCGGATATCACGGCGCAGAAGGTCGCCGAGGCGGCGGTCCGGCGCAGCGAAGAGAGCGTGCGCA
The DNA here is from genome assembly GCA_023419055.1 of Pseudomonadota bacterium. The sequence continues at coordinate 1,748 of JAEZYO010000370.1, forward strand.
CGCTGTTCGCGGCCGCGCCGGTGGCGATGGTGCTCACGAACTTCCGCGAGGCGGCGGTCGTGATGGCGAATCAACGCGCAGCGGATCTGTTCGAGGTGCCGCTTTCGGAGACCGTCGGCCTCCGCACCTACGACTTTTACGTGAACGACGCCGATCGGGACGAGATGGTGCGGCGCGCGACGGCCGAGGGCAAGGTCGACGGCTTCGTGACCAAGATGCGCACCCGCAAGGGGAAGGAGATCTGGGCGCTCATGTCCGCGCGCGTGATCGAGTTCGGCGGAGAATCTGCGCTGATCACGGGCATCACCGACATCACGGCGCAGAAGGAGCTCGAAGAGCAGCTCCGTGACGCAGCCACGCACGACTTCTTGACGCAGACCTACAACCGGCGCGGCTTCCTCGAGCTCGGCGAGGTGGAGGTTCAGCGCAGCCGCCGCAGCGGGACGGCGCTCAGCGTGTGCATGTTCGACGTCGACCACTTCAAGACGCTGAACGACACGCACGGGCACGCGCAGGGCGACGCGGCGCTTCGGGCCATCGCCGCGGCGGCGAAGCGCACCTTGCGCGTACCGGACGTCCTCGCTCGCTTCGGCGGCGAAGAGTTCATCTTGCTGTATCCGGACACCACGCTCGCCGGCGCCGCGATCGTGACCGAGCGCGTGCGCGAGGCGATCGCGAAGGAGCGCCTGGTCACCCCGACCGGAGACGTCCTGTCGCTTACCGTGAGCGCGGGCGTGGCCGAGCTTCGCCCCGGAGAGAGCTTGGACGGGCTGATCCGTCGTTCGGACGACGCGCTCTACGAGGCCAAGGAGGGCGGGCGCGACCGCGCGGTGCTCGCCAAGTAGCGATCTTCCTTCACGGAGGTGGGGCTTCAGTGTCGTCGCGGTACGGACCCACATCCGACGGAGGGACCGAGTAGTCGAGCCCCTCCTCATCGTCCTCGTACTCGTCGTCGGGCGGCTGGGGCGCCGGGGACGGATAATCGCGCCCCACCGGCTCGTCACCGCTCGCGGGAGTCATCTGCGGCTCTTGGTTCGAAGGCGGAGTTTTCGGCTCGCTCTGGTGCGAGCAAGCCACACCCAGGCAGACGCTCGCGAGAATGAAGGCCTCTTTGGTCATCGTGCCCCTCTCTGACCGTGATCGTCTGGTCGACGACCTTGACTCGCAGGGACTTGCAGGAGCCGTGCCTCCGCCAAGTGCCGAGCCCCGCGGCGATACGCCTCGCGCAACGAATGGGACGAGCGTCGGAGTGCCGACTCATGACGTGCGTGCGCTCTCGCGTGCCGCACGCAGGCAATAACCCATCATGGTTGCGATACGTTTCGTCGAACGCCGTGCGGACCCCCGAGCCGCTCGGCCAGGCAACGCCCCGTGAGCGAGTGAGCGCTCTGCACCAGCGCGCTCGGGGGTCCTTCGAACACGATTCGCCCGCCGTCTTTGCCCGCGCCCGGGGGCCGGCGCCGGCCCCAGACGAGAGCGAGGCGAGCCGCGGGATCAGTCGTGTTTCGCAGCAGGTCGTTGGTGAAGGTGGCGGCGTCGGCGGCGAGGAAGAACGTGGAGGCCTCGGTACGAAAGCCTCTTCTTCGACGGTGATGGGGGCGGGCTCCACGCGCTGGAGGACGTCGAGCACGCGCGCGACGCGGTCTGCCGAGATCGCCTCGCCGAGAGCGGGACCGACGAGCTCCGTGGTGGGTGACGCGTGGTCGGGGTAGCGGGAAGAAAGCTCGCCGCCCACGGTCGCCAGGCGGCGATGAGCTTCCTCGATGTCTTTCAGGTTCGGCCCGGGGCTCTCACCCGGCTGGGTTTCGTGGCGGAGCAAGAACTGCCAGAGGCGCGCCGAGATGCCGCTCGTTTGCAGGCGCCGGATCTCCTCGATGGACCGGAAGGTCGTGGCGATGCTCGCCGGGCCGAGCTCGGCGAAGGGATCCATGCCGAGCAGCGCCTTGGCGGCCAGAAAGTCTTTCACCGAGATGCCCACGGCGCGGCAGAAATCGCTCACGCGATGGAGCGCCGAGAGCTGGGGGACGGTTAGAGGTTCGGAGTCGGTGGGGATCTCCGGGTCGAGAGCGCGGGGCCCGGTCGTAGGCATGCTCACCGCGTGCGCCGTTCCGGAAGCGAGCGCGGTGGTTCGCGGCGCCGCCGTCTTGGCGTAAATTTTGTCGACGGGGCCGGGAAAGACGAGCTCGAGGAGCTTCGCCTGCCAGCCGTCGGTCGAAGCTCCGAGGTAGTGAACCAGCACCTCGCGCCACTTGGCCTGGAGCGAGTTCGCCACGCCGGGATCGAGCTTCTCTTCGAGCGCCCGGTCGACGAGGTTACGCTCGATCGCTTCGACGAGCGCCTTGAGAAAGTCCGCCGGCTGGAGCTCCAGCAGCTTGGTCAAGTCGTCGCCGTGACCGAGGCGCACGAGCGCGTAGACCGCCTGCGCCTCGAGCGGAGTCATCCCGAGCGACGTCCAGGGAACCTCGTCGTTGATCTGCCCGGTGATTCGCCAGGCCGTGATGTAGGCCTTCAGGAGGTCGAAGCCGACGCCGCTCGTGCGCGCGACGATCGAGAGCAGGTCCTCGCGTTCCCCGAGCTGATTTGGGTATCCCAGCGCGCCTGCTCGGTGGCGCCGAGGCAGGGCGAGATCTTGCCGTCGACGTCGGTGTACTCGGACACCGTGACCGAGGAGACTTTGTCGACCTCGAGATCGACGCGCTGATCTTGGGCGGCCGGGGAGACGGGAGGAGCCTTGTTGAGCTCGTCTCCGGGGGCCTCGACCGTACCTTCCCGGGCGTACACGATGAGGTTGACCTCGCTCGCGTCGGGCCCGCAGTCGAGGAGCGCATGATCGGGGACGTGCGGCGTATAGAAGATCTCGTAGAAACCTTTACCGTCGCTGAGCTTCGCGCGCGGGGAGCGCTTTCGCGTCCACGCCGCGGGCTCACTGAAACTCGCGTGTCTTCAGGAAGCGCACGTCCGGAAAGTCCTTGGACGTGGTCTCGAGGTGCCAGGCGTTTCGAGCCAAGAAGACCGGAGCCCCGGTGTGGTCGTCCGCCATGTAGCTCTCATTCTGGTCGATGAACCGCGCGAGATTCGCGGCGTCGTCACACTCGACCCAGCGCGCGGTGTAGAGGCCGGCGGCCTCGAACACGACCGGGATCTCGTATTCGTTCTTGATGCGATCGGCGAGCACGTCGAACTGCAGCGAGCCGACCACGCCCACGATGTGGTACCCGCCCGAGCGCGGCTTGAAGACGCGCGCGGCGCCTTCTTCGGCGAGCTGATCGAGCGCGCGAGAGAGGTGCTTGGCGCGCATCGGATCGAGCGCGCGGACACGCTGCAGGAGCTCGGGCGCGAAGCTCGGGATCCCCTTGAATGCCAGGTTTTCGCCTTCGGTGAGGGTGTCGCCGATGCCGAGCTTGCCGTGGTTCGGAATGCCGAGGATGTCGCCCGCGAATGCCTCTTCGGCGAGCTCGCGATCCTGGGCGAGGAAGAGGACGGGGTTGTGCACGGCGAGCGTGGAGCCGCTCCGCACGTGGAGCAGCTTCATCCCGCGGCGGAAGTGTCCCGAGCAGAGGCGCAGGAAGGCGACCCGGTCGCGGTGCTTGGGATCCATGTTGGCCTGCACCTTGAAGACGAAGCCGGTCACCTTCTCTTCGCTCGGCTGGACGGTGCGCTCGCGAGACACCTGCGGGCGCGGTGGAGGCGCGAGCGTGGCGAGGCCGTGCAGTAGCTCCCGCACGCCGAAGCTCGAGAGCGCGCTGCCGAAGAAGACGGGGGTGAGGTGGCCGGCGCGGTAGGATTCGAGGTTGAAGTCGGGGCACAGACCGCGCGCCATCTCGACTTCCTGCCGCAGCTTCTTCACGGCGTCCGCCGGGAGGAGGCGATCGAGCTTGGGATCGTCGAGCCCCTCGCACGGCTCGCTCTGATCGCCGATGCGATCGCGCGAGCGCTCGAGCAGGACCAATCGATCGCGGAGCAGGTCGTAGCAGCCCAAAAAATCACGCCCCATCCCGATGGGCCAGCTCGCGGGCGTGACCTCGAGCGCGAGGTCGCGCTCGATCTCGTCGAGGATATCGAACGGGTCGCGACCCTCCCGATCGAGCTTGTTGATGAAGGTGATGATCGGCACGTCGCGCAGGCGGCAGACCTCGAACAGTTTGCGGGTCTGATCCTCGATGCCGCGCGCCGCGTCGATCACCATCACCGCCGAGTCGACGGCCGTGAGCGTGCGGTAGGTGTCCTCACTGAAATCCTGGTGGCCGGGCGTGTCGAGCAGGTTGAAGGTGGCGCCCTCGAACTCGAACGTCATCGCCGAGGCGGTGACCGAGATCCCGCGCTCGCGCTCGACCTTCATCCAGTCCGAGCGGGCACGCCGCTGCTCACCCCTGGCCTTGACGGCACCGGCCAGCTGAATGGCTCCACCGAACAAGAGCAGCTTTTCCGTAAGGGTGGTCTTGCCCGCGTCAGGGTGGGCGATGATGGCGAAGGTACGGCGGCGGGCGATGGAGGCTTCGAGCGGGCTCATGGGAGGCGTGTTTTCCGATGCGGACAAGGCCAAGGGGCCGGCCGAAAGGGCGGGGACGCTAGCACGGGCGGGCTTTGCTCGCCGCCCGTAGCGTCCTACGCTCGCGTGCGCGATGGCTGGGCACCGAGTTCTCTTGGCGCTCGCCGCCCTGGTTCTGGGCGGGGTGGGAACTTGGGTCCTGGTGTCGAGCACCAGTCGGCCGCTCCTGTCCTCACCGGTGAAGCTGCCCGTCGAGAGGGGTGGCGTCCGCATCTCGGAGGTCCCACCAGGGTTTCGCTCTGCGAAAAAGGCCGTCTCGGGTTTGCCCGGAGATTGGCTGGTCGAGACCGATCAGCTGCGCTTCGTGGTCGCTGCGGAGGGCCCGGGGGTCGAGCGTCAGATCCGTCTCGGCAGCCTGCTCGACGTCGCCGTCACCTCGATCCAGGAGGACGACCTGCGCGACGTCCGCACCGTGTTGAACATCGCGAGCAAGAGCATCCCGACACGGGTGAGCGGGCTCACGCTCGCGCCGCGTGGGGCGGCGCCGGTCGTGCGCGTGCAGCAGCACAGCCACGACGGGCGCATTCACCTCGCCACCGACTACGAGGTGGTGCCGGGCACGAGCATCATTGCCATCACGACGCGCGTCGAGAACGGCACCGATCAGCTCATCCGTAGCGTTCAAGTCGGAGATCGCGCGCTCTGGCCCGGAGAGCCGACGTTCGCTCCGCGGGCGGGGTTCGTGAAGTATACGAGTCACGCCGAGGTGCCTTGGGTCGGGCGGGAGGGCCACAAGCTGAGCTACGTGCTCGACTTTGGCGGGCAGCTCTTCGACGCCTCGTTCTTGTTCGATCGCATCGGTCCGATCGGGCAGGTCACGCTCTCGGCTCCCCGCGATTTGCCTCCCCGCGAGAGCTTCGAAGTGAAGCGCGAGCTCATCGTGGCGCGCGGGGGGCTCGACACCGTGGCGGAGCTCGCGTGGCGGCGCAGCGGTCGCGAGGTGGGTTGGGTCGAAGGCGCGCTCGAGCCCGCGCCTTCCTGGGCCACGGTCGAGGCTCGTTATCCCGACGGCAAGCCCGCACTATCGGTGCGAGTCGCAGAAGACGGTCGATACCGGTTGGCCCTCCCACCGGGGGACTACCGGCTGATGCTCAAGTCTTCCGGCGGTGAGGACCAGGAAGAGGTGAGCGTCGAGAGAGAGCGCCTGACGAGCGCGAACCTCCTGCCGCCGGGCCCGGGGATGATCCGTTTCTCGATCACGGACACGGACGACGTTCCGATCGCGGCTCGCATCCAGGTGCGCGGGATCGCGCCCAGCAAGGATCCCGACTTCGGCCCGGTGGAGACCGCGGTCGGCGCGGGCAACGTCGTCTACACCGCGAGCGGCAGCGGCTTCATCGAGCTCCCGGAGGGGCGCTACCGCGTGATCGTGGGGCACGGCAGCGAGTACTCGATGGTCGAGCAAGAGGTGCAGATCGCCGAGGAAGAGGGCGCCGCGCTGCACGTGAGGCTCGGGAGGGTGGTCGACACGACCGGGTACATCGGGTGCGATTTCCACGTGCACGCCGAGCCGAGCCACGACAGTCAGACCACGCTGGACGATCGCGTGACCTCCCTCATCGGAGAGGGCATCGAGTTCGTGGCCGCGACCGATCACGATCACGTCACCGACTACGGGCCGATCATCTCGCGGCTCGAATACGGCCCACGGCTGAAATCAGCGACGGGCGTCGAGGTCACGACGACGAGCTGGGGGCATTTCAACGCCTACCCCTATCCGCTCGACCAACCGCCGCCGGAGCACGCGGGGCGCGCCCCTGGCGAGATCTTCGCCACCGTTCGGGCGCGCGCGCCGGGAGCGGTGATCCAGGTCAACCACCCGCGCATGCCCGGCGTCGGTTATTTCAACCGCATCGAGCTCGATTCGGTGACGGGCGCCGCTCAGTCCGAGGGCTTCTCCTTCGACTTCGACGCGCTCGAGACCTCGAACGGCTACGATCTCGAGAACCCGAAGGTCCTGGAAGAGAACCTGCGCGAGTACTTCGGCCTCCTGAACACCGGGAGGCGCTTCACCATGGTGGGTAACTCGGACTCCCATCGGCTGATCACGAATTGGGTCGGGCACCCCCGCACCTACGTCAGGGTCGCGGACGACCGCCCGGAAGCGGTGACGCAGGAGGAGGTCGCGCGGCAGGTGCTCGGGGGGCACGTCACCGTGTCGAACGGCATCTTCTTGTTCGTCCTCGCCAACGGCGTGGCGGGGCCGGGCGACACCATCGCTGAGTCGCGGATCACGCTCCAGATCAGCGCGCGCGCTCCCGAGT
>JAEZYO010000395.1 GCA_023419055.1 Pseudomonadota bacterium
AGACGTCAACCCCGTCACACGCGAGCGCCAGCGAGCTGCCGCCGACAGGCGGCCCCGCGTCGACACCAGAAGTCTTGCGTCTGCTCTCCTCTGGGAGACGTCAACCCGTCACACGCGAGCGCCAGCGAGCTGCCGCCGACAGGCGGCCCGCGTCGACATCAGAAGTCTTGGGCAGAACAGATCTCGATCGCCCACCGAGACCAAAACCCAACACGAGAGCCGGCGAGGCCGGCGCAGTTCACGTGTCAGGTCGCACGAGGCGCCGCTACCGTGCAGCTTGCGACTACCCGAAACAAGAACAAAACACCGAGAGCGCGCCCAACCTCTCCCGTCGGCGCGCTCTCACTGGCTCTCGCAAAACCTCAGCTCGGAGCCTTAGCGCGCTCGAGGTAAGCGCGATCTCGCGTGTCGACCTTGATCCAGTCGCCCTGGTTCACGAACAGCGGCACCGCGACGGTAGCGCCCGTGGAGATCTTGGCAGGCTTGGTCACGTTCGTGGCCGTGTCTCCACGCACGCCGGGCTCCGTCTCCGCTACCTGCACGATGATGTGCGGGGGCAGCGAGATGGCGACGGGGTTGCCGTTGTAGATGGTGATCGTGACGTCGATGCCGTCGATCAAGAAGCCCGCGTCGTCGCCGACCACGTCCGCCGGGACGCTGACCTGGTCGCCCGTGGTCGAGTTCATGAACACGAACATGTCGCCCTCCGGGTAGATGTACTGGAGGGTGCGGTCTTCCACGTCTGCCGGCTCGAGCTTTTCACCCGATCGGATGTTCCGCTCGATGTTGCCGCCGGTCAGCATGTTCTTCATCTTCGTGCGCGTGAACGCCTGCCCCTTGCCTGGCTTCACGAACTGGAAATCGACCACCACGTAGGGCTGGCCGTCCATCAAGAGTTTCAAACCTTTGCGAATGTCGCTCGTATCCATCGTGTCCTCTGAGGGGCCCGACGACTCACCGCCGCCAAAACCAGGGTGCCCGAGCCGGGAACCGTCGCCTCGCGTCTAGCGAGTCCGGGGCCGATCTTCAACCTCGAAAGGCCAAAAATCGCCTCTCGTGACGGCGATAGTCGAATTCCCACGAGAAAATACCGGGCGGAGCGGGCCCCGATTCGGCGGCTCGGGAGCCGCCACGTTGCTCCGAGGCGTCGAACATCACCGCCTCCCCAGCTTGCGGGGCCCCCACACCGGGGATACTTGAAGCGTCGGGCGAAGGCCCCAGAAGTCTCATGAACGAGTACGAGCTCGAGGAAATCAAGCGCGAGATCGTCGAGAGCCGCTCGCTCTCGATCAAGAGCAACAATCTGGTCAACGCGCTCGCCGCGGACATCAAGAGCATCGCCAAGCGCCAGCAGGGCCAGGAGCGCCGCGCCGTCTTCAACAGCGCGACCGCCTACGTGGTCACGATCGCCATCGTGCTCCTGTTCGTGAAGCTCGCGTGGGATCTCCGCCTGGACGCCGTTCGCAGCGAGACCGAAGACGGCAAGGGGCGCGTGTCGGAGCTCGAGAAGGAGATCAAGACCCTTCAAGCGCGCGAAGAGGCGCGCGTGCGTTCGGCTCGCCTGGCGGGAGAGTTCTACGAGCTCGTCGCGCAGAACAAGCGCCGCGAGGTGATCGACGGTTACGAGAACGTGAAGAAGCTCGACCTCTCGCCGACGGAGCGGGCGCTCTTCGACGCGGCGCTCGATCGGTCACGCAACGAGCTCTCGCTCATCGCGTACCAGTCCGGGCTCGATCACGTGCGCTCGGCGCGCTGGCACGAAGCGCAGGAGCAGTTCCGCGAGTCGCTCAAGTTGAAGAACGACGCCGCGCACAGCCCGAACGCGAGCTACCAGCTCGCGCGCTGCCTCGTCGCGCTCGGAAACCACCGCGACGCGATCCCGATCTTGATGCAGCTCTCGGAAGCGTCACCCGACAAGGAAGTGATGGACGAGGCCACGTTCCTGCTCGCGCAAGCCCAGCTCGACATCAAGGCCTGGAACGACGCCAAGACCACGCTCCGAGCCTTTCTCCGGCGCTTCCCGTCGAGCGCACACGCCCTCGACGTGAAGGCGAAGCTCGCCGAAGTTCAGCTCTTCCACTGAGGAACGGCCCGGCGCGCCGCGCGGCGACTCAAGGATCGGCGGCGGCGATCCCGATCGTCGAACGGTTCCACCAAGACTCGCTGGCGATGCCGACGCGCGGACCGAGAGCCACGAGCACGTAGTTCTCACCGTCCTCGACCGCGTCGAGGCCTCCGCGCTCGAGCAGCTCCTCCCACGAGGCTTGGGACTCTCGGAGCTTCGAGTCTACGAACCGAACACGGAACGCGGGGTCCGAGACCCCGTACTCGTAGGACGAGTAAACGACGGTCGCGGGAACGGGCGCGACCTTGCCGTCTACGATCTCGCTCGCGATCGAAATGGGAAGGTTTATCCCATCCGGCGGAGCCGAGACCACCGCGTCGAGCGGGCCCGACGCGCGCGACGCGTTCACCGCTTGGAGGCCGACGTTGAACGAGGTCTCGCGTGACATCACGACGAGGGTAGGCACGAGCGTCGTCCCCCCGGCGTAGCCCGCGCCGCAAATCTTGTCGTCTTGCTCGTCGACGAACCAGGGCCCACCGAGGCACCCCTCGGCGACGAGCAGGTAGCTGAAGCCGCCCGCGAGGGTTTGTGCCGGGAGTGCCGGTAATGCACGTACCCGGAGCGCAGGAGGGTTCGGGGCGGGAACCTCTGGCGCTTCTCCGCCTTCGCCCGTTTCATCGAACGCCGTCACGGCTTCCCCGCCAGCGCCGCCTTCGCTCGCCGGTGCTCCCCCCTCGCCGTTCGGAGCGCCGCCCGCGCCGTTCGGAGCGCCGCCTTCGCCGTCGTCGGGGAGCGCGAGCGCCATGCGCTCTTCGGCGAGGGCAACGGCTTCGCGGCAGTCGAGCCCGTCGAGCAGCGCGAGATCTCCGCCGATCACGTACGGGGTGATCGAGTCCTCCGCGAAGTCGAGCTCCGGGAGCGATTCGACGTGAAACGTATGACCGAAATCGAGCCCGCTCGCCGGAGCGGGTTCGGCCACGAACTTGCGCGTGCCTTCGGCGCCGCGCGCGAAGCAGAACGCGATCTGCTCGGTGTCCACCACGCCGTTCATGAACGTCACGACGTTCCGCCCGGAGGGCTCCGTGTACTTGCCCCCGACGCCGTCGCCGCCGCTGCCGAAAGTCCCGCCGCTGCTCGACCCGGCCTTCCCTCCGCTCCCGCTCGTTCCGGCGCTGCCGCCGTCGTCGCGCTTCGCGAGCGCGTCATGGTCGGTGACGCAGCGGCTCGTCGCGGCGATCAGCGCCGCGGCCGCGGCGATCTCGCGCCAACCTGCGCGCTTCGAAAACCTCGAAGGCGAGCGCTCAGTGGAGGGTTTCATTCCGCCGCTCTGCGCTCGCCTGCATCTCGTGGATGGGGTGCGCGTGGTTCAGCGGCCCGTGCCCGTTTCCGAAGCCCGGCGCGCTGCGGATGGCCTGCACCACGTAGTCGCGCGCGCGCTCTACGGCGGCTTGCAGCGTCAAGCCTTCGGCGATGCCCGCCGCGATGGCCGAAGCGAGCGTGCACCCGGTACCGTGGGTCGACCGGGATTCGATGCGTTCCCCCTCGAACTCGTGCGCCGCGCCGTCCGCGGTGCGGAGAACGTCGAC